>CAZJYH010000701.1:0-2924 GCA_964549365.1 uncultured Alphaproteobacteria bacterium | reverse complement strand
TTAAAGAGGCGCCCGGCACCCAAGGCAGCTACAGCGAAATTCGGGAAGATGCCGAGCAGCTTTTTGGGGATTTGCCAAAGCTGCTTGAGGGCAAATCGGAGGCAATGAAGGAGGCGAGCCGCGTCATCGCGTGGACGCTCTACCAAAATAAGGGCCGACTTGAGGGACGGCTTTATGATTACAACTCCGCAATCGGCACCCTAGCCGATAACGTGCTGGACCGCGTAGCTGACGAGTTGGGCATCGTCACCGAAACCGACGCGGACGACGCGGAGGGTGACGACGAGGCCGAAGATTTCGCCATCGACATTGGCGACGAACCGCAGGCGACAAGTTTCGGCGGGGTGATTGAAGCCCTGAAGGCTGCCGATAATGACGCAGCGATCGAGGCGTTGATCGAGGCAGCGCAGACCGAGATTCAGCTCGATAAAGGTCAGCGTTCGGGTGGGGCTGCCTTAAAGAGCGTGCAGCAAGCGCACACCAAGTTGGCATCGGTAGATCTATCGCGCGCCGAGAAATCCACCGTTCCCAAAATTTCCAAGCAATTGGACGCAATCAAAAAGATTGTTGCCGACCTCGAAGGCAAAATCGCGAAGCTCAAACCGTAGAATGGCAGGGCACGCGATGCCGTTGGAAATAGGTATTGATTACGATCCAACCAGGATTCGAGGAACCCTTTCCAGACAGGGCGACGAGGACGGATCGCCTATCTGGGAGCGGCTGAAAGCCCGGTTCTCGGTCCAAGCCGACACCATCCTGTTGAACGGTACGATTGACCTGCCGTGGCCGGAAGTGTTGGGCGTGATCCGCGAGTTCGGTAGCGCCGCCACGCAAAAGGCGCTTGGTTTCAAATTCGCCCCATCGGAGCGCGCTCGACCGAAGGTCGCGACGTTCGTCGCGGAGACGAAAAAGGCGCGCCTTTCAAAGGATGCGCTCGTCCTTGAAATCGAGGAAGACGATATCCAGCCGAAGCTGGACGCGCTCGGCTATTCGCGCCAGCTTAAGCCGTTCCAGTTGCGGGACTTGTCCCGCCTCCTCTCGCTTCCTCACGGCGCAAACTTCTCGGTGCCGGGCGCGGGAAAAACATCGGTCACGTTCGCACTGAGTTTGCTGGCTGCGCGGCCTGAGGATCATCTATTTGTGGTTGCTCCCAAAGCGGCATTCCCGGCGTGGCGCGGTGTTGTGGCGGAATGCATCGAGGACGATGCTCCCGAATGGGTGCGAGAAGATTTCACCGTTTTGTCTGGTAGTGAGTATCAAAATGAGGCCGCGCTGCGCAGTGGCGCGCGCCGATTCCTCATGTCGTATGATCTGCTGGTGCGTCAGCAAGCGCTGATCGCGGCCTATTTCTCACGGCAGTCCGTCCACCTCGTTCTCGACGAATCTCACCGGATGAAAGCGGGTCTCGCCTCGCAACGCGGAGCATTCCTTATCAACATCGCTTCCTCGCCGTCTCGTCGCGACATTCTGTCCGGAACGCCCATGCCGCAGGATGCCAACGACATGGCTTCTCAGCTCGGCTTTCTCTGGCCGGGTCAAGGATATGATCTTCAAATCCAGCGTGGGGTATCGCCACGTCAGGTGCTGGGCGATCTTTACGTCAGAACGACAAAGCATGAGCTGGGGCTAAAACCAGCGATAAGGCATTTCCACGACGTGCCGATGGCCGATGGGCAGCTTGCGCTCTACGGCGTCGTGAAAAACGAAATCCTCCGTCAAATCACCAAGGCGATGTCCAACGCCAGTCCCGACTTTCTGTCAGCGCGCAAGTCCGTGATGCGCCTGCTTCAGCTCTCCACCAACCCCACGTTGGCGCTTCAGGCGATGACGCGCGACATGCGCGACATCTCGTCGGGGATTGCCGATCAGGTCGTCGAGGAGGGCGCATCGCTAAAAATGCGGGAAGTCTGTGCGCATGCACGCGCGCTGGCGAAGGACGGAAAAAAGACGGTCATCTGGACGATCTTCACGCAATCGATACTCGATTTGGAGCGCATCCTGGCAGACCTGAACTCCGTATCGCTGTATGGCGCGATTCCGAGCGGCGAGCCTTCGGATCCCAATACGCGCGAAGGACGGCTCGCGAAGTTTCATCTCGATCCAAACTGCAAAGTTATGATCGCCAATCCTGCGGCGGCTGGCGAAGGCATCAGTCTTCACACTGTCTGCCATGACGCCATCTATCTCGATCGCAGCTATGTCTCGACGCACTATCTGCAATCGATCGATCGCATTCACCGGCTTGGCCTGGAGCCTGACATTGACACGAATATCCATATTTATCGAACGAAAGCGCCGGCCGGCTTGGGCAGCGTCGATCTCTCGGTCAGTCGGCGATTGGCTCAGAAAATTCATGGGCTTGAGCATCTTCTCGACGACTTGGATCTTCGCCAGCTCGCGCTGGATGAAGATAATGCGGACGATCCGATCGACTACGATGTGGATATGCAGGATCTGGTCGATCTTGTTGAGGAGCTTGAAGGACGCCAGCCGATCGAACCTCAAGAAGAGGCGTAATCGTGGATTTCGATCGTCTCTTCACGATCTCGGCGTTTGAGGGGCTCCGGCTCACGAGGGGCGTGATCGCGGCGGTGCCGGAGGTGACGATCGATGCGTGCCCGGCGGCTGTTATCGCCCATGCTCCCCATGCCAAGGCGTATGATCTCGACGCCGCCAAGGAGCTTCATACCTTGGTTGCCACCGATGCCCCGCATGAAACCGTGATGTTCTATCGCGAATGCATTTTGGCGGTGTTGCTGCTGAAAATGCCAGCATTCGCGAAACTGATGACGCTGGGTCGTGGACGATTCATCAAACGGATCAAAGGTGTCGATTACCGATACATTCGGAGTGTGTTTAGCGTAGCGAAACTGCTCGAGGATCCTCCTACATGAAGTGATATTTCGTGGTTGGATAATGTAAAT
>CAZJYH010000700.1:0-2936 GCA_964549365.1 uncultured Alphaproteobacteria bacterium | reverse complement strand
AATACCGGAGCAAAGCAAACGGTTCCCACGCGTCGGAATCGGCAGCGGACCGGTGCGCGATCGGCGGGGAATCCGGGGCCGGATCGCCCGGCTCACAAACCGAACGCGCCCCTCGGGAGAGTTGGTCCCGAGGGGCGCGCATGATTCGTCGAAGCGCCGCCGTTGTCGGCGCGAGCCGAGGCGGAAACGAGGCTACCGTCGGGCCACGTTGAACGGCAACTTCCCGGCAAGCGTTCCGGCAAGCTTGATGAAGACATCGCCCGGACCGGCCACATCGCCGGCGTCGACTTCAATCTGGCCCGAGGTCATCACGCGCTGCTGCGCGGGATCGAGCAACTGATAGCCGCACTGGATCGACTCGGCTCCGCGCCCCGAGGTGCGCTGCGTGCGAATCGTGATCCCGTTCAGCACGAGCAGGTAGTCCGCATTCGCTTCGCGGGCACCGCGCACAACACCGTCCCAGGAATGCGGCGCCGACGCGGAGAAGTCACGCGCGGCGTCGAGCGGCTGGACACCGTTGGCGGGGGCGTCGTTGTAGCTCAGGACGGTGTTCGAGTCGAGGCGCCCGGCCAGGTTCTGCACCAGATGCGTGCGCAGATCCGTCGCTACCTGGTCGCGTGCGGACTCTCCGGTGGCGCCACGGACATAGGCGTAGGCCTCCTGATCGGTGAGCGTCACGTCCACCGACTGGGGCACCACAACGAAGAGGCGTTTGCCGTCGAGAGCGGAGGCGCCGTAACCGTCGATGGTCATGCGACCGGAGCCGCAGCCGGAAATGGCAAGCGCCACAGTCATCGCAATGACAATGAACGAGAGCGTCGAAGTGCGTTGTGTCATGAGAGTTGTACTAAGTGATCACGAAAGCGACACGCGAAGTGCATGAAGATAGCGCAGCAGCGCATCATCCGCTGCCGTAAACGTCACCTTGCGACGTTCCATTACACGGGACGCGACCGAGATCGCGTCCTCGACCCGGAAGAACTCATCGGTGCCCCCTCCCCAGGCGAACGGCGCGATGGACTTCGGCGGGAAGCCGCCGCCGAACACGTTCGCCCCGACGCCTATCACCGTCCCCGTGTTGAGCATCGTGTTGATGCCGGTCTTGGCATGATCGCCGACGAGGGCGCCGAGGAACATCCGCCCCGTGTCGATCTCCGCGCCGTTCAACCTCACGCGGATGTTCCCGTAGTTGTTCTTCAGGTCCGACGTGTTGGTGTCCGCTCCCAGATTCACCCACCGCCCCAGATAACTGTGGCCGAGGAACCCGTCGTGCTGTTTGTTCGAGTAGCCGAGGATGATGGAATTCTCCACCTCTCCCCCCACCTTGCTCCACGGGCCGATGGACGTGTGCCCGTAGATCTTCGCGCCGATCTTGATGCGGCAGTGGTCGCCGATGTAGCATGGCCCCTCGATGACCGCGTTCGACATCACTTCCACATCCTCACCGATGATCACCGGGCCGGCGCCGGCGTCGATCACCGCGCCGGGCTTCAGCACCGAGCCCGAGCCCAGCGTCACCAACTGCGCGTTGACGATGTGCGCACCCTCCATCACCATCCCCTGCACCGCGGCACGCTCCTGGTCGAAGTCGCCGTCGATGCGGGCGCCGTTGTCGACGAGCAGATCCCACAGAAATCCGTACGGCGTCCCCTCCTCGAGTTCATGCCGTGCCACATCCGCGAGCACCGCGAAGTTCAACGCGTCATCGTCCCAGTCGAGCAGTGCAACCGACTGTGCCGTCAGCCGCGCAACCATCACCTCGCCGCCGTGCTCGACGATCCATTCCGCCCCTCTCGGACAGGTTCCCAGCAGCGCACGGCTCATCGGGAGGCGCGCGTTGACGAAGAGCGTATCCTCGGCCGGAGCATCAACGTGCTCGCCGAGCGCGCTGTAGTAGTCGCGCACGTAGCGGCGCCCGTGCAGCACAACCCTGCGCTCACCGGTGGCACGCAGCGCGCGCGAACGCAGCGTCATCGTCCCCACCAGAAGATGGGCCAGATGCCGCGTTGCCGCCACGGGCATGAAGTTGTTCGCCGTCCTATCCTCAAACAGACACAACATGGGGATCCGCGCCGGCTGTGGGTCCGGCGTTCGCAACGTGCCGGAAGGAAATAAAGAAGCGTGGCAATCAACGACTACCACGCTTGCGGCGGAAAGAGAGGGATTCGAACCCTCGTCCAGGCGATTTTACCTGGTCCGGCGCGGCGCGCTTCGTTGTTTCTGCCACGTTTTGCGACTCTGTCGGTACACGAAAGGTCCTGACGAACCGTCGTTTGTTGTACCTATGTTGTACCTGGCTCTCGCCGAAGAGAGCCCCAAAACCTTTACAAGATGGCAACCATCAAGGTCGTTCTCCGCAAGAAGCAGAACAAGGACGGCACCTATCCGCTGGCGCTCCGGATCACCAAGGACCGCCAAACGTCCTATATCCATCTCGGCTACAATTCTTCGGAACGGGATTGGGACGCGCTGAGCCAGCGCGTCCGGAAGTCCCACCCCAACGCCGCGCGGCTCAACAACTTCATCATGAAGAAGCTGGCCGATGCCAGCGATGTCGCGCTGGAGCTCGACACGCAGCAGAAAGAACTATCCTCCGGGGGCATCAAGCGCAAGATCAAGCCCGCCGCCGATGCGATGTTCTTCGCGCAAAGCGCGCTCTATCTCGCGCGCCTGAAAGAGGCGGGCAACTTCAACTGCTGGCACGCGGAAGCGCCGCGCCTGCGGAACTTCAAGGAGTTCGTCCTCGGCACGGCGGCCGTCAAGGACGAACTGACGGCCCGGTCGCGTGCGTCCAAACGCGCGCCCATCGCCGGGGCCCTCTCCGGGCCGGACGTATCCTTCGCGCTCATCGACGTCGGCCTTCTGAAGCGGTTCAAGATCCATCTCAAGGCGCAACTGGGCTTTCCGGCTGACGTGATCCTCTATCGCTCGGTTGG
>CAZJYH010000699.1:0-2936 GCA_964549365.1 uncultured Alphaproteobacteria bacterium | reverse complement strand
AAGGAGGGCATCGTGCCGAACAAACAGCGCTGTCGGCGAAAAGTCTCACCCGAAGGGGATTGCCCGTCGAATGCTACGTTGTTTCTCGTATCGACTCGATGCACTGCGTGAAGGAAATATTCCACCGCCGAACGCCCCCGAGATCCCAGGTTGCCAGCACGATCGAGCCCTGATAGTTGCGCTCGAATCCCTCCTCCGAGAGCGATACGGTCTGAATCGGTGCGCGCAGAAACGCGGCAGGTTCGGCGAACTCCAGACGAATCTGAACGCCGAGCCATTCGTCCACAAGGGCAAAATTGGTTCCGCTCGCCGTCCCCACGCTGTCGAGGCGGGCATCGGCGCCGTCCGGGCGCCTCCCGCCGAAACGATAGTAGCGGTCGGGTTCCGTTCCGGCGGACATGGCGTAGGCCAGCTCCAGGCCGAATCGCGCCTTCAGCGGCGTGCCGTCGACGGAGCTGATCGCATAGTCGACTCGAATATCCGCAGAACCGTCGGCAATCGAAACAGCTTTCTCCACCAGCACCCGTTGAGCGCGGCCGGGCGTTCCGGTGCCCTTCAGCGCTCCTTCACGGCGCATGACGATCGTCGTCACGCCGCGGTCGTCGCGATGCCAGTCCGCTTCGTAGCGCGCGCCCAGGAAGTCGCCGATCTCATCGAGCGTTCCATCGCGCAGCCCCTCGGCAGTCGGGTCGGTCCCGAAGAAGTGATCGGCCAGCACCGCATGCCGATAGGCATCGTACTGCAGCGCCTTCTCGAGGCCCGGCTCCTTGACGCGCACGATGTCGTGGATGCTGCGCGCCTCGTCCGCCGCGACGGCTTCGGCGGCATCGCCGTTCGCTGCGTCACCGTCGGCATAGGCATCGGCCGTGGCTGTCGGTTGTTCCGTACCCTTCGGTGGAGCACTTTCCACATCGACGGGCGCCGGATCGCCGAGCGACGTCAGCCGCTCGTGGTACCCCTCGCGTCGGCGTTGGAGCAGATCGATGAAGTTATAGCCGGCCGGCTTGTAATCAAATTCGAAAATGGTCCCGCCGGCCGCCGGGGCCAGATACAGAGCGGCCTCCGCGTTCTCGTAGATGATCTCGGTCTCGCCGTCCAGATCGTAGTCGGTCGCCTCGATCCGCCCGCCGGCGATCATCTCGACGCCGTCGAGCAGGCGCTCGGCGGCGATCATCTCCCGGTACATCGCGGCGCGGATGTTGGCCAGGTAGATCCCGCCGAACACGCCGTGCCAGTACGGGCAGTTGCACTGCGCGGCAAGCAGGTGCCGGTACGCGCGGTCGATCTCGCCGGCCGCCGATGGTGCCGCGTCGGCATGTGTCCGGCGAACCCTCTCTACGCGCTCCGAGACGCGGAGCATCTTCTTCTGCATGGCGTTGATCTCCGGGTACTTCACCAGGAAGTTCCGCCAGAAGCCTCCGCGCACGAAGCCGCCCCATCGTTCCATCAACTTGCGCTCGACCATCATGTGCTCGAACTCCTCGAACTCGATGAAGCCCTTCGCCGTGGGAAGTGCCCAGTGGAGCATCTCCGCGTAGGAGGCCGTGGGGAGGTAGAGCCGCCCGGCCGGGCGCGCGGTGTGCAGCACTTCGAGCGGGTGCGCCGTCCGAAGCCACGATGCGTTGTGCTCCAGCAGCTCGATGAAGCGCTTCAGCCAGCCGTGTTCGTACACCGTGCGGTAGGTGTCCGGCCAGACGCCGAACTTCTCGCCGTCGTCCGCGAAGACCACCACGCGATCGCTCCCCTCGGCATCGAGCGAACGGAGATACTCGATCGTGACCTCGGGCGATTCGAACGGCATGGTATAGCGTAGCCGCTTGTCGATCGGGAACACGGCCAGCGGTTTCCCCTGATCTTCGGTAATGAAGTAGCCGGTGAGGTCCGCGTCGGTGAGCCCTGCGGCTTTGAAGTGCGTGTCGTCGAGGATCGTATAACGGATTGCGGCGGCGTGGAGCGTCGAGGGGAGCGACGGCTCCCAGACGCGTTCGGCGAGCCACATCCCGGTCGGTTGAACCCCGAACGCCCCGGCGATGCGGGCGTTCAGGAGCCGTATCTGCGCGCGACGATCGTGTTCCGGCAACATCGACAGGATCGGCTCGAAGTAGCCGCCGGAGAGCAGCTCCGTCTGCCCGCTCGCGACACAGGCGCCGACGGTCGCCAGAAACTCCGGGTGATGCCGCTCGAACCAGTCGAGGAGAATGCCGGTATAGTGCTGGGCGAAGCGGACGCGGGGATGCTTCGCCAGCATCTGCATCAGCGGCAGGTAGGCACGTCGATAGGCGTCTTCGATCACCCAGTCGAAGTTGCCGACCGGCTGATGGTTGTGGAACGCGAGCACGAGTGTGATCATGGTGGGCGAAAATAGTGCCCGGGTCCGGAGTGCGCCCGTTCAAAGTTGCAAGCCGCGACGGTGCCCGCCGCCGTACGTGCCGATGCTTACAAACGGATACCCGTGCGCGGCAATTGAACGCCGAAGTTTGCGTCCCTCACGTGCCCGTCGACGTGCGTGCAACGCTCGCGCGTTCGGCCGGTTTCTCCCGCATCTCCCTCGTCACTGACAGCACAGCACGGCAACTCCGGAGCATCATTCATGACGGCAGGCACAACAACGCTACGGGCAACCCGCGACGAAGCGCGCGTCGACGAACTGCTGGAGCGTGTCCGGGAGAAGCTGGGCACGGTGCCGCAGGCGTACGAGTCGCTTGCGACAAGCCAGGTGTTCCTGAACGACACGATGTACAACCTGAAGAAGGTGATGGTCGGCGGGGAGCTGGATCTGGCGACGAAGCACCTGATCGCCGTGGCCGTCGCGCTGGTGAGTGGGGGGCAGAACATCGTGGCGGCGCGCGTCGAGGAGGCACGTGCCGACGGCGTGAGCGACGACTTCATCACCGAGGCGTTGGCGGTGGCGGCGTCGATCACGCAG
Source organism: uncultured Alphaproteobacteria bacterium (assembly GCA_964549365.1). Lineage (GTDB taxonomy): Bacteria > Bacteroidota > Ignavibacteria > OLB7 > OLB7 > JAFDZV01. The sequence continues at coordinate 10 of CAZJYH010000699.1, read as the reverse complement.
TACAACACGT
>CAZJYH010000698.1:0-2940 GCA_964549365.1 uncultured Alphaproteobacteria bacterium | reverse complement strand
GCATGCCGGCGGACGCGCTTCTTCACGCTCTCCTTCGCCCTCACGCCTTCCTTGGCCTGCTGCTTCCGTGCTCCGACGGTCTGCGTTGTTCTCGGAGTCGTTCCCGGTTTGTTCGTTGCAAATGCCGTTGTTCCAATCCCGAGCGTCAACGCGATAAGGCCCGTCGCGATGATCGATTGCGTCTTCATGAGTGCGACTCCTGGTTGTAATATCAGTTCTGTGTATTCGGGAGAATTTTCTCTCCCGTCGAATTACGATCGTAAATGTATTGTGCGTAAATGATGATTCTGTGATGAACGCAATCGAAAATTTGAAGGGCGTGAGATTTGCGATGCTGAATTTCGACGGATGAGCTCTGGGGTGGATATCGCCTGAACGAAAAAAATGGCCCGGACCGACGGTGCGCCGCATCCGGGCCGCTGAGATCAGCGATCGCGCGATCTACTTTGCCTTCTTGTGATGACGAACATGCTTGGCATGCTTGACGCGCTTGGCCGCCTTGTGATGCCGTGGACGCGGCTTGCTGGCGGTGTTGGCGCCGTCCTGAAATTGGGCGGCGCGCGGCTGGGCTGCCGTGCCGGTGTCGGCGAGTGCCGTGCCGGCGGTGAACGCCCCCATCATCAGGAGCGTTGCCAGGATCATTCGGGATTTCATGCGATCCTCCATGAATGGAAGTTGAAGGAACCCGCAGCGTTCGGTCGGCGACGCTGCGGTGTATTCGGTTGAAACTATCTCCCATGCGGGCGTCGGCCCGCTCTCCCCGTGCGGCGCGAGATCTGCGGGCCGCGCTGCTTCCGAAGGGGTTGCCCATCGACCCGTTTCGCCGTGCCGATTTCCGTGCGCGCGTCAGCGCGTTGACCACCCGACCGGAGTGCTCGGCATGAGAAAGAATGCCGGCCGTTCGGTGGGCGAGCGCCGTGTGAGCACGCGAATCCTCGGCGCGGAATGATGGCCGCGACGTATACGGTTCAGCACTGCGGTCGCTCGCTGTGCGGCGAGCGGTGCCATGCACGTGGCCGTGACGACCTCCCATCCGCTTCGGGCCACGCTCGACACGGAAAGTGCCGTGGGTGCCGGTCGTGTCGATGTGCGCTGTTCATTCGCAACAGGGTTGCCGACCGCGGCGGCAAGGGCCGCCAATGCTATGGTTACGATGAGGCTGCTCATCGCAATCGCTCCTTCTCGAAAATCATGAGCCACACCGGGCCGATGCGAGGCTCTCGATGTGAAAGCTCCGCGCGGTTCATGATGGAATGATGATAGTTCGGTGCCGTCCCCCGACCCCGCGACGCGTGGGGCGGACTGCGGTCGCAGGCGGCGTGGGGTCCGCGCGCAGGCGGCCCGATGCCGTCGCGGGCTCAGCGCAGGATGCGGCGGGCGAACATAAAATGGTCGGCATAATACGGCTCACTCAGGCGGCTGACGGTTACGCCGTTGGACGTGGATGCATGGATGAACGCATCGTCCGCAACGACGATGCCGACATGCGAGACGCCCGATCCGGAGGTGTTGAAGAACACCAGGTCGCCGGGGAGAGCGTGGTTCACATCGACGGCGGTGCCGCCTTTGGAGATCTCGACGGATGTTCGCGGAAGCTGTACGCTCACGGTGCGGAAGACATTGCAGACGAAGCCGGAACAGTCCACACCGTTGCGCCCGGTGCCGCCGTACAGATAGGGGGTGCCGATCCATCGTTCCGCCTCATCGAGTACGCCCCGGCGCGCATCGTGCTCGGAGAGGCTCGCCCGGCCGCGCTCGAGCGCTTCGTGCGCGCTCAGCCCGGCCGTCGAAGTCCGTGAACTGCGCGATGCCGGGAGACATCCCTGTGCAAGGGTGCCGAGTGCGACTATGGCGAGAGCAAGAAGGAGAGGTCGTACCATGGACATCGTCTGACGCGATGTTGTTGTATGCCTCGGCGTTCTGCCGTGGCTGCCGTTCCGACCGCGGCATCGTGCTCGCGGTTGAATTGCAAAATCGTGCCGCGATCCGGACGATGCAATTCCCGGCGCATCGCCATCTTGCTCGAGTGCGTTAAGTTGAGCGATTGCCGATGCCTCTTCCGATGCCAACAAACAGCATATGCCCTCGACAACAGAACCGCGTCTGTACATCATCTACCGTTCAACCGGCGGCGACAATCGAAAGAACCGGCCGCCGTATTACTCGAAGATGCTCTGCCTTCGGAGCTTTCTGGCGGCGGTTTCCCGCGTGCGCGATCGTGCGACGATCACGTTCATGAACGACGGACCGATGCCGGAGGATCGAACGGCGATCATGCGTGCATGGGGGACGGTGGAATCCCTTCCGGGCCTGGGGAACAGTCCGTCCTACCGCAAGGCGCTCGAGATGGCCGTGGGGTTGCCGGAGGACGCGCTGGTGTATTTCGCGGAGGACGATTATCTCTATCGCCCGGAGGCGTTCGAGAAGATCCTGGCCGCGTTCGATACGCTGGCGAACGTGGACTACATCACCCCCTTCGATCACCTTGATCGCTATATTCGCCGCGACGACTCGCGACGTGGATACAGCCGAGTGTTTGTGGCAGGCGGCATGCATTGGCGTACCGTCGATTCGTCGTGCATGACATTCGGCGCACGCGTGCGCAGGCTGCGGAGCGATGCCTGGATCCATCGGCTCGGGACGGTGCCGAAGACCCCGCGCGACAGAATCATCTGGCGCTGTACACAGGGTGAGAAGTGGTTCTTCTGGAAATTCCCGAAGCGCACGTTGGTGGGGCCGATCCCGTCGGTTGCAACACATATGGAGCCCGCCGGCATGGCGCCGAACATCGATTGGGAGGCCGTGGCCGCCGAGGCGGAACAGTTCAACCCCGCACAAGCACCCAAGGAATGAGAAGCATGCGCTGCGGCCATCGATCGTCCGACGAACGGCGCCCGTTGCCGTGGCGATATCTCTTCACGTGCCTGATGGCGGTGGTGC
>CAZJYH010000697.1:0-2948 GCA_964549365.1 uncultured Alphaproteobacteria bacterium | reverse complement strand
ATGCCTGCTGCACGCCACGGGCGTTCGGGGCGGGCGTGAACGTGATGGTCGGCGTGCTGGTCTGCCCCTGGTCCAGCGAGGCATTCCCCGGTACGATGGCATACTGACCGCCGCCGCCGGTAATCGTGTAGGTGACGCCCATCGCGCCGGCGAAACCGCCCGTTGCTCCGTTGCCGAAGGTCAGCGGCGTGCGGCTGGCGATGACGCCCGGAGTAACAAACAACCCCTTGAAGAGCGTGTCACCCGTCGGCGACGGAACCGACTGCGCACCCTGCGAGATGTTGCCGGTCACGGTCAGACGCGGGCCGCCGATGCCTGCCAGATTGTAGATCGTCGAGCAGCCGATGGTGTTGTCGGTGAACGTCAGGAACGCCGGACGTACGCCGACGGTGGACGGGCGGAACGCCATCGTGTAGGAGATGCTCGACCCTGCGCTCAGCGACCCGGCGACAACCTGGTTGCCGGTGGAGAGCCAGCGGTACTCCGTGGCGTTGGGTCCGCTGATCGTGATCGTATAGTTGTGCGACGGGCACGCCCCGGCCGGGAACGTGATGTTGAACGGCGTGTAGGTCCCCTCGTTGCCGACCATCACCGTCTGCGTGTTCAGGATGCTGTCACCGGGCGCCATGCTCGGAGTCGCCTGACCGGCGGTGCCGATCAGGTTGAAGTAGCACGGCGTGAACGTGTAGATCGTTCCCGACGGGATCAGCGCGAGATGCTGCGCGATCGCATTGTTCGACGTGACCGAGCTCACCGTCGCGGTGCCGCCGCTCGGCGTCACGCTGAGGAAGTTCGTGGTGCCGTTGCCGATGCCGATCGTCGCGGCGGTCGCCTGGCCCGAGCTGGCCCAGAGCGAGCTGTAACGGAACTGAATGACGTTGGTTCCCTCGAAGAGCGCAACCTGATACCGGTTCATCGTCAGGCCGCATCCCGCCCACCATAAGGAGTTCGAGACGTCGGCCACCTGCGTGTTGAGCTCGATGGTCAACACGCGGTTCGGCGCGGTACCGGTCAGCACGTAGCGGATTCCTTCCGTCGGAGTGAAGGTGCAGCCGTTGGCCGCGCCGCCGTTGTTATACAGATGCTGATGATCCCACCACGGCGCGATGATCGGATACCGCGGCGCGTTGGCCAGATCGTTGTTGAAGCTGCCGGCCTTCTGTGTGCCGAGGTACACGGTACCGCTCGTGCTCACCGAGAACTGTGTATAGGAGAGGCAGTCGAAACGGAACGCAAAACCGATGTTGAATGGACCGGCCGAGGCGGTATCGTTGAACTGACCGCCACCGGCAATGGCCTGGTTGGTGCCCGCGATCGCGACCGATGCGCCGGCGATCGGCGTGTAGGTTCCGGACGATACCGTGAACTGGTAGTCGGTGGACAGCAAGGCCGACGCCGACGTCGTTGCCAACGCCATCAGCGCCACCATTGCAATCAGCAACCGACGAACGTGCGTCGACGCTGTACTGCGTATAATAGCTCGCATTGTAAACTCCTTCGAGTTCGGGAAATGTGGAACATGGGCGCGGAGTCGAACCATACGATCTGCTCGGAAGAAGCGATATGGCATCCGGCAAACTTCTGCTGGGAGGTAAACTTGCGGATTTCCTCCACGCTGTACAATGGTGGAAACCACGGCTGATTGTGAATTTAAATCAAGTCATCCGGACCGCCCAAACATTCCAACGAGCCTTCCGGCGGCAGGTTCAACCGGTCATGTATCAAGAAAGAGGGGTTGCCCACAATCGGGCAACCCCTCGCTGTGTATCACGGCATGCGGATCATCCAGGCGACCCGATTCCGCCGTTTTCGGAAGTCATCGACTACCGTACCACGGTAAGCGAACGGCTGAGCGTACGGCCGCCGAATATCATTCGATAATGATACACACCGTTGGCCAACCCGCCGACATCCACGCGGGTATGACCCTGACCGGCCTCGGCGATGCCGCTCGTCAGCACTCGGACCAGGCGCCCGGTGCCGTCGTACAATGCCAGCTCCATCGGCCCGCGCGCCGGAAGCGCCCAGGCAATCTCCACGACATCACGCCCCGGGTTCGGCACGCTCTCGAAGAGCGACATGCCGTTCTCGTTCGCAACGCCCGTAACGCCACTGATACTGAATGTCGGGCTCGTGGCCCCCAGCCGCGTACCGTTCACACGATCGGCGATGGCCGTGGCGGACGACGGATCGTCGACACGACGCTTCTTCGTGGCGGCGACACCGTTGATCGCGATGCTCTGCGTATTGTTCGAAGCATTGCTCTCGATCGTCAGCGTTGCATTCGACGTGCCGGCCGACTGCGGCGCGAACGTCACCTCGAGCAACTCCACCTGCCCCGGGTCGAGCACGAGCCTCGGCAGGGTGCTGAGCGAGTAGTCCGGGTTCCCCGCGATCTCATACTTGCCGATCGTCAACTGCAGCGTTCCGGTGTTCGTGATGCTCACCATCTGGCGGGCCTCCTTGCCGGCGCTCACCGAGAAGTTGAGAGCCGAGGGGTTCGCCTGAATCGTCCGGGTGCCGGCGATGCCGGTCAGCGGTGCGATCACCGAGTCGGTGCCGTCGAGCGCGAATTTGACATACGCCGTGCGCTGCGGGGCGCCCGGTGCCAGCGGGGCGAACTCGACCGCGAGTTCCAATTGCTGGCCCGCCTTCAGAATCACCGCGCCGGTCGGCCACGGGTGCGCCGGATCCGGCGTGTAGTCCGCAGCGTCGAGCCCGCCGATGCTCAGGCCGGCGATTCGGATCGGGGCGTTGACCGTGTTGCGCAGTCGCACCACGCCATGCCCATGATCGGCGGCGGTGGTGCCGGCGATCAGGGCCGTGCCCAGATCTGCCCCCTGTGCATACAATGACGCCTTGCCGGTACCGTACAGATCGAAGTAGTAGGAGCCGCGCTCGGTGATGCCGTTGACCGCCACCATCGAATCGTTGGTCGGAACCCGCAT
>CAZJYH010000696.1:0-2950 GCA_964549365.1 uncultured Alphaproteobacteria bacterium | reverse complement strand
AACACTCCACCAGCAACTGCCAGAAGAACAATGCCAATAATAGCCAATAGGCGAGCATTGCGGAGTATTCCCCAACGTTCACCGGTTTCGGTTGTGTCGGCAGCAGTTAGTATTTCTGCTGCATTATCAGGCTGCTGAGCCATGTAGTAACTGTAATCCCTATAAAATTTAGTGTTGTCAGTAATCTGGAATGCCGATAGCTCATGTTGAACAAACTGCACGTCACTTCTTTGGCCTGTCCGGAGGGACTCGAACCCCCAACCCTCAGAACCGGAATCTGATGCTCTATCCATTGAGCCACGGGCGCCGGTCGTTCAAGTAATCTCTCAAGTCGACTGCCGGAAGCTCTGAAGAATCCGGCAATAGGGTGACAAATATAAGGTTCTCACTCTTGATCTCGCAATCATTCTTGCGTTGATCATGAACTCCTTCGTCACCGGTCGACTCACTCCCCCTGCGTTTTCCTTTTCAAAGATCTTTCGCCGGAAATGCTTCCTTATCCTCACATCGAGGGGAATCAATCCGGGTTCGTTCGAAGCAAGACTGATGCCACGCTTCCAATGTGCCGAATTTGTTGAAATTCGCACATTCGCCCCCTCCCTCTGTGATGCGGAATCACGCCCCGTGACGTTTCATCACGCCCCATTTTCCCGCTCTTCTGGCCGGTTTCGTCGAAACGAGAAGCCCTTCTCATTGGTTAGAGAAGGGCTCGCTTCGAATTGAAAAATTGATATCGGGGTGCAAAAGATCACCGTCGCACCGACGCGTGGTGCTCAAAAGAGCACCGCGAAGGTTCAGCGCTTCGACCCGATCGGGCCACGGGTCCCTGAATAAGCCGTCAACTTCCCGTCGATCGAACCGATCACGACCTTCGTGCTCACCTTGACCGGGATCTTGCGGTCGTCGTCGGTCATGTAGACAACGATCCTCCCCTCATTCTTGAACAACCCACCCTCCACGACAAGCGGCTCGACAACGATGCAATCGAATGTGCCGGCATCCACTTCCACTCGCTCACGTCCCAGAACCCGCACGCGCAGATCATAGGTCTGCTTGCCGTAGAAGTTCTTCAGTGTGAAGCTCTGCCCCTTCTTCAAACTCCGCAGATCCAACGCCCGCACATAATAGAATGCGCTGAGAATGTCGTGCACATAGGGCGAGACCTTGAAGGAACCCTCCGTGGTCTTCGCCATGTTGGCGCGCTGGTCGATGATCGCCGAGAAATCGCGCGAGTAATTCCCTTCCCGCACCGTCTGCTCGAAACGCCAGGGGAAGATGCCGTCGACATCGATATAGGTCTGATACCGGTCGCGCACCTTGAACACCTTGTCGAAGCTGGATGTGGTACGGACATCGAATCGAACGTCATAACACGGCCGGCCGCTTACGGTGGTCGGCTTGTCGCCGATCTGCATCACCGCCGTGCCGGCAGTGATGAACTTGTAGCCGACGTCGAACGTGAGCTTCTCGGAGAAGCCGTAGGCAGTGTTGGGCACGTATCGCAACGCACCGTTGTCGTAGGCCTCGAGGGCCGGGCTGGATTCAGGGCCGGCCGACATCAACCCCAGCACCGCAACCACGGTTGCGGCCGAGGCGAGCATGTAGCCGAGAGCCTTGAGCGATCGAGTTCTATTGAGCGTGATCATAAACTATCTCGAGTGAAGGATTCCACCACGGTGCGGAACGTCTGAGCGTTCATGCTCGCTGTTGGTCACTGTCGACCGAATTCGGTTTCATCCGCATCGCGCTGCCACCGGAACAATCACGCTACGAGATGTAATCGGATGTCCCCGCATCGCGCCCCACCAGCATGCCGCGGCAGGCATCCACTACGCGCTCCACCGCAATCCGTTTCACGCAATTCTCCGGCTCGTGCTCCTTGCCGCACACCGCACAGAACGGCTCGTCGGGGTGCGGCACAAGCGTGGTGACGTGGTCGCCCAGCGGCTTCCAGCGTGCCGGCCACACCGGCGCCAACCCAGGATACAGGCCGACGACGGGCGTGCCGACGAGGGCCGCCAGATGTATCGGCCCCGAGGAACTGCCGAGCACCCCGACGGCGCCGCGCAGCAACTCGCTCAGGCCGTCGAGCGAAATGCCGGAGACAACCCGGATCCGATCCCGCTGCTTCGCATGACCCAGCACCGTCTCGGCGAGCGCCTGCTCATCCGGACCTGCCGTCACGACGATAGAGAGCGCCGGGTTCCGGGCCAGCATTGCGTCCGCCACGGCCGCATACTGCTCGGCCGTGTACCGCGCCGCAGAACCACGACTCCCCGGATGAATCACCAGATACTCCCCCACCAGCCCAAGCTCGCGTAAGCGCCCGCGCGCCTCGGCATCACCGGGGGAGGAGATCGGCAGCCGGGGCATTTCGACCGGGAACTCCCCCATCAGCAACGGCCCGAGCAGGTTCACCCCGTACTGTGCCTCATGCTTGGCGCCGCGCCGACGATGCTCATAGACCCAGCGCGTAAACAGACCCGAGTACCAACGATACCCGGTCCCGATTCGTACGTCGATCCGGGCAAGCACCGCCTCGAGGGCGAGCTGGAACACCGGTTTCGCGAAGATGATCGCGTCCGGCTTGTAGATCTTGAGCAGATGCAGACCACGCCGCATCTGCGAGATCGTAAGCACCTCGTCGACTTGCGCGATACGTTTGTCAATCGGAGCGGTATAAGGCGTGACAAGGAACGCAACCTGCGCCCTCGGCAGCAATCGCTTCAATGCCACGGCAATCGGCAGGGTGACGATCACGTCCCCAAGCCCGTCGGTACGCGCGATCAGGATGCGCCGGAGATCTTCAGCTGGAGTTAGGACTGGCATGAGCGGAAATTATGCATTCTGTCGGATGAATGCCGAACGCTCCGGCAAGATATCGTGCGCGCGCCGAGCCGCCCGGCTCACGGCGGCACTCCCGTGCCCGGCGGATTCGACCGGCCGGAAT
>CAZJYH010000695.1:1353-2951 GCA_964549365.1 uncultured Alphaproteobacteria bacterium | reverse complement strand
CCCGGCACGATCCTGCGCACTTGGCCGGCAATTGTGCAACAAGGCCACTTTGAACTCCGCACGTTGATCCGTCACGCACAACGCTAAACGTATAACGCAAACGGCGGCCCTCCCGAAGAAGAACCGCCGCCCGTTGATTCGAACCTCTCGCCCTTGCCGGCACATTTTCCAACCTCGTCATCGGCCTGATCCGGCCGCGCCGAAGTCCCGTCAACGAATCACCGTCAACCGCTCCGACAACACCTGCGCGCCCGAACCGTCGGCGCCGACCAGCTGCACGACCGCCATGTAGGCCCCGGCCGGCAGGCGCGTGCCGTCGATGCGGATCAGATGCTCGCCTGCCTCCAGGTCGCCGTCGAACGCGCTCTGCACCTCGCGCCCGTACATGTCCACCACGCTCACGCGCGCATGACGGTAACCGCCGAGACGCAGCGCAACGTTGGTCATGGTGCGGAACGGATTCGGCGCCGCGCCGAGCAATGCGGTGCCGGCATCGCCGGCGGTCGCAACGCCGGACGCGGTGGTCGTGAAGGACCAAATCTCGGACCACGGCCCCGTGCCGCCGGCGCCGATCGCCTGCACACGCCAGTAGTACTTCCGGTTCAACTCCAGCCCCGAAACGGTCCGCGTGCTCCCGGTCACCATCGAGTCGTTCAGCAGCGGCGAGGCAAAGGTGAACTCCGTGGCGACCTGCGCACGATAACGAACGGCACCGGAGGGAGCGTTCCAGGTCAGGCTCTGCGCCAGGGGCGCGCCGAGCATCCCGTTCGCCGGCGATACCAGCATGGGGGCCGCGGGCGGGGCCGGGATGTCCTTCGCCCACTTGACGAGGAGCAGGTCCGAGTTGCCCCCGCTTTGAAGCTCCGGCGACTCGGTGCTGCCGACGGCAACCCATCCGTCCGCCGTTTCGATCGCGTCGTAGCCGTAGTCCGCATCGGTGCCGCCGTAGGTCTTCGTCCACTCCACGGTACCGGCCGGGTCGGTCTTTACCACATACAGGTCCTGCCGCCCCTTGGTCTTGTACGACGTGTAACCGGCGAGCAAGTATCCGCCGTCGCTGGTCTGATGGGCGTTCCAGGCGAAGGAGTCGGAGTTCGGATCGCCGTAGTGCTTGTCCAGAACGATCTTCCCGGTGCCGTCGATCACCAGCAGCCACATCGTGCTGTTGTAGCTGGTGGCCGAGGACGACCCGCCGATGAGCGCGAAGTTGCCGTCGCGCGTCCGGAACATGCCGTAGGGAGAATCGTGGTAGTTGTCGCCGCTGGAATAGATCTTGTCCCAGGCCGTCTCACCGTTCGAGTCGACGCGTGCCACGAACCACTTCTCACGGCCGCCGTTCTCGGTATGGCCGAGCAGCAACGCTCCGCCGTCATCGAGCCCGATGCCCATGTGCGCGTGCTCCTCGGTGCCGATGCCGCGCCCGTATGTCTTCTCCCAGATGAAGTTCCGAGCCGAGTCCATCCGCACCAGCCACATCTCTCCGGCGTCGCCCCCCTTCGAGTCGGTGTGGCCGCCCATGTAGTAGCCGCCGTCGTTCCGCTCCACGAAGAAATGCCAGTGATCGCTCGAAGCGTAGTCGACATCGAGCTTCCAAAGCA
>CAZJYH010000695.1:0-1343 GCA_964549365.1 uncultured Alphaproteobacteria bacterium | reverse complement strand
ACGATCGGCGCGGGTCTCCGCGATCACCAGCGCCTTGCCGGTGCTGTCGCCGCGGTACATCGTTGCCGACTCGTTGCCGGAGAACTGGCGCCCGGTGAAGCCGCCCACCATGAAGCCGTAGTCCTTCGTGGCGAGAAATCCGAACAGCGTCTCCTGTACCCCCTTGCGCCCGTACGTGCTGTCCCATCGGCGATTCCCCTGCTTGTCGAACCGCGCGATCCAGAAATCCTCGTCGCTGGAGCTCGGCGGCGACTTGGTTCCCGCGGTCATGAATCCGCCGTCGGGCATCGGGGCAACCCGGTATCCGAATTCGAAGCCGGTGCCGCCGAGCACCTTCGTCCACTCCTGCGCCATGAGCGGTGTGGACGCGAGCAGAGCCAGAAGTAGGTACGTAGAGATTCGCTTCATGCAGGGGATCCTCGAGATTAGGATGAGCCGATGGACAGGAATCGGGCAGATGCGCGAGTTGGGCATTGCGAATATGCCGATCTCCCCGATGACACGCGAAGCAAATCCTACGTCTCACACGCATCGCGTCCTTCGGTCGAAGGATGGAGGATTCAGCCGCATCAGGCGGGCGGACACGCAACATCGTGGTTCCCCACATTTCAACTTTTGACGCTTTCCCCGGGCCGCGACCGCTCCCTCCGATTTCCCCGGCAAGCCGCAAACCCGTACCTTTGCCCGCAGTTCCCGCCTGTTGGTTTCCCCGTGTCGCACGGTTTTCTCGCGTCCGGCGTAACCGAACGGCCCCTCATGGTATCATACGCTTATCATGTTCAAAGCTGAAGTTAACGTGACTCTTCGCCCGGCGATCCTGGATGTACAGGGGAAGACCGTCGAAAACGCTCTGCACTCGCTTGGGTATCATGGCCTCGGCCATGTGAGGATCGGCAAGCACATCACGCTGGAGATCGACGCGGCAACGCGCGAGGAGGCGGAGCACATCGCCCGCCGTGCCTCCGAGCAGCTGCTCAGCAATCCGGTGATGGAAGATTTCGAGGTGATCGTGCACGAGATGGCGAACCAGGAGGCGGCCGCATGAAGATCGGCGTGGTTGTCTTCCCGGGCTCCAACTGCGATCACGACGCATACTACGCGTTGAGCGGCGAGCTGGGCGTTGAAGCGCAGTTCCTGTTCCACAAGGAGCACGATCTACAGGGCTGCGACGCGATCATCCTGCCGGGCGGCTTCAGCTACGGCGACTACCTCCGGTGCGGCGCGGTTGCACGGTTCTCGCCGATCATGACCGAGGTGGTGAAGTTCGCGCAATCGGGCGGGCCGGTACTCGGCATCTGCAACGGCTTCCAGATCCTCTGCGAGGCCGGTTTGCTCCCCGGCGC
>CAZJYH010000694.1:0-2952 GCA_964549365.1 uncultured Alphaproteobacteria bacterium | reverse complement strand
ACGGGTAGTAGTTGTCGTACCCCAGCATGTCCGCCTTGAACGGCGCGTGCCCCGCCCCGCCGGTCGTACGCTCCAGGTCGCTGAAGCGGTAGCGCACGTTCCCGAGGTGGTCGTTCAGCTCGTACTCACGCTCGCGCGAACCGGACGAATATACGTACCGAGATCACGATATACACACATGCCCCGGCCTCCCCGGCCCCTGCGCCGGAGAAGATCAGGGCATGATGACGCCCGGCCCTGCGCCGGACGTGGTCTGTGAGGTGCGTGGTGTGGGACGTAGCCGAGCTTCCACGCCGCACCGGTCAGCGAGGGATGGTCCCCTCGGGGATGGCGTAGTTCGTGAGGATAACCCCATTGCTTCCGGCCGTCGCGCCATGCGCAGAGCCGAGGCATGCGGGCGTTGAATCGCCGGGGAACTTGACGACGACGCCCGATGCTCCGCCGTTCACGCTCCGTGTGACGTTGGTCGGCGTGCTGCTGCTGCCGCTGAACCAGATACACCCACCACCGCCGCCGCCGCCGGGACCGGCTGTACAACTGAGGCGCGTATCCCCGCCCTTTCCGCCATTCGCCTGCACCGTCACGCTGCTGGAATACGAGCCGACGTCGAGGAGCACGACACCGCCGGCACCACCTCCGCCACCAGGGAATAACGATGCGCTGCTGTCAATGGGCTCATCGACTCCGTTTGCAAGAATGCTATGACCGTTCCCGTTGATCTGGTTCGCACGAATCAGGATGATGCCGCCGCCGTTTGAGCCCGCAAGAAACTTATCTTCGTCGTTCGGTCCGGGACATCCGCCGCTGCCCCCCATGAATACACGACGCACACTGTTTGAATAGCTGAGCGCCCGCCCACCGATGCCACCATTAGCAGTGTCGAGCGCATCATTGCCACCGTTCCCGCCCGCACTCCCATTCCCGCCGCCGCCGCCGCCGGATTCCTGAGCGTTGCCACCCCCACCCGCATTAGCCAAATTACCACGACCGCACAGGTACCACATTTGTGGATTATGGATTCCTTCTCCCTTGACCCCTCCCGTATCAATGTGCTTGAGGCTGTTTCGATAACTCAAAACACCAGGCGCAAACGGAAGAGGGGTGCGAGCGGATGTATCGCGCCAGTATTCATAGGTCGCCCTATCCCAAACACTTCGAAAACCCTATACCCGTTGCATCTATATCAACGTTGAGTGTAATCGTCCCGCTCGCAATGAACGCAACCACACCACCGGATGTGTCATTCCACGGCTTCGGGCGCACAACTCCAGCGACGACAACATTGGCATAGACCGGTACCCGGATCACCTGTACCACCTCGGTCAATGTATACGGCCGTGACAGCTCGTACTTCAAAGTGAACAGTCGGCCACGTATCTCATCGACGGTCGCCAGTTCGTAGTTGCCCGCGCCGTTGTATGTCGGCGTACCGAACACGGAACTGTCGCGCAAGTCAACGCTCGCGCCTCGCATCTGGATGATCAGGATACGATCGCCGGGGTGGAACCCCAGCGGATCCTCGACTTCGATCGTGCTCTTGTTCGTGCATTCCATCCACGTCATGCGAGTGTATGTGTTGATCACCCCTTGGATCGTATCTGTCTGGGCACGCACAGCGATCGGCATCAGAAGAGCCGTCAGTAACGCGATCGGCAGCGACCGTCTGCAGCGCACATTAGGTGTTCCGATGGTCATCATATACTGCCCCATTGGCTAATGATCGTGTAGTTTCTTCGTTCCCTTCAATGCTCGATGAGGACGGGAATGGCTTGCTGTGCATTCGATCGGCTCAGCATCACGAAGTATGCACCGCTTGGGAGTTCATTCGTACCGATATGCTCCTGATACCTTCCACGTGTCAGCGTTCCCAAATCGCGCATAATCACATTCGCTCCGTATGCCGTTACGAGACGCAGAGAAACACGTTCGGCCTCCTCAAGGCTGAACTCGACATTGAATTCCCGGTTTGCCGGGTTCGGTGACAAATGAGTCGCGGTCATTCCGGCCACCACAACTCCAGGCACGCTCGTCGTCGGCAAACCGAGCGGAACGATCAAGACACCACTCTCCGCCGCCGGCGCGTTACTCTTCGGGTACAGCGCAACTCGGTCCCCGGTCGGCAACACAAGAGCAACTTTGTTACGAATCACCGTATCGGTTGCGATGATCCGGACGAGGTCACCCGTGCGGCCGTCTCTCAATTCCAATCGCGGGAAACCGGTATCCGGAACGATTGCACCAACGAGCCAAGCACTCTCGGGCGTAAAATCCAGACTGACGTTAACGGAACGCTGTCGAGGGATATCCAAGACGAACAATGAATCCAAAGTTATGGCGTCGTAAACGCGTTGAAGGCCGACAAGCCGAGCGGCGGAGATGCGCCTGCCGTCGCTGGAAATGCGTAACTCAACAATCGGTTCCGGCACGACGAGTGCGGTGTCAATCACGTCAGAATTCTCCGACGTACGCCGTACAGTGATCGGAATGGAACGTATGGTTGATCCAACGCGAACAAGTAGTTCAGTTGCACCGACGTCACCAGATGCGTCAAATACTGGATTGAGGCACTGTATAGCGGTGTCGAGGAATGATCCACGGTAAACAGGTTCCGGCACGACGTCCCACATTTCAAACTGTTTCCACGGTATCGTCGTCTGAGGAACGTCGATGGCCATCTTTCGTCCGTTCCCCATCAGGCGCGCCCACTGCACCTGCCGCCACACTTTCTGGCTATCGACCAATACCCCCTTACGCCAATCCCAGACATGGTAGTACAAGCCCCAGTTGTACAGCATTATAAGTGCAGTTGTATCCCCGGCGAGGAAGCCCGCCTCATACCCGTTCACCTTGGGTATGGGAATACCGCTCATGAACTTGCCCGTCGCAGTTTCATAGAACCCGAGCGTATCGCTCAGCTTGGCCATGAAGTATCGACCGTCGGAGGTAAAGCGC
>CAZJYH010000693.1:0-2958 GCA_964549365.1 uncultured Alphaproteobacteria bacterium | reverse complement strand
CCCCGGCGCCCCCCTACCTAGCCCCCTGGCCCCGGGGCTCTCGCCCACGGTTGAGTACCGCCGACAGCGCGTGGCCTAGCGTCGCTAGGCCGTGGCGATCTCACGTGCTGGTAGTGTGGTCGAAATCCGACGAGATTGCTTCCTTCGCAAGCTCAGGACCGCTTCGCTCCTCGCAAGACGACCGGATATGGTTGCCGCAAATGGGAGGTCGTTCAACGGTCTGCGAGGGGATCGGCGCGCATGGCATCGCCGTCCGTATTTTTCTCAGCGTCGCCGGGCGTTGAGCCGCCGTGCCTTCAACACCCCCACTCGAATCGAAAAACAGCTTGCGGCGGTGAAACTCCGCGCACTATCTTGCGTTCATTAACTGAACGGTGTTTAGCATATGGGCATAACGGAACGGAAGGGAAGGGAACGGGAGCAGATGAAGTCGCTGATCCTCGAGACGGCGATGCGGTTGTACGTTGAGGAGGGGCCCGAAAGCGTCTCGATCCGGCGGATC
The DNA here is from genome assembly GCA_964549365.1 of uncultured Alphaproteobacteria bacterium. Lineage (GTDB taxonomy): Bacteria > Bacteroidota > Ignavibacteria > OLB7 > OLB7 > JAFDZV01. The sequence continues at coordinate 2,456 of CAZJYH010000693.1, read as the reverse complement.
GCCGAGCGTATCGAATACAGCCCGGCGACGATCTATCTCTATTTCCGCGACAAGGATGAGATCATGTTCGCGCTCTGCAACATGGCCTTCGGGAAGTTCAACGAGGGGCTCAGTGAGATGGCGGCGGTGGCCGATCCGCTGGAGCGGCTTCGTGTGGGGGGGCAGGCGTATGTTCGCTTCGCGTTGGAGAACCCGGAGTATTACGACCTGATGTTCATCCTGCGTTCTCCGGGGAAGACGATCGCGGAGAAGGACGACTGGGAGATCGGCATGCGCTCGTTCGACATGCTGCGCGACAACGTCCGCGACTGTATCTCAGCCGGGATTTTCCCTGAGGATACCGACGTCGACGCCGCCGCGTTCGCGATCTGGTCGCTCGTGCACGGCATCGCATCGCTGGTGATCTGCCGGCGCGTGAAGTGCCTGCCGGACATGGACTTGAACACGATGATCAACCAGGCGCTCGAATTCATGATGGCGCGCCTCGTATAGATCTCTTTTTTTGCCCGTTTGCTGAACAATGTTCAGAAAATCGTATGCGTTTAGCGTTCCTTTGAAGCGGGTGTCAGGGAACCGCATGCGACGGAGTCATCAGATGCAAATCCGCCGATCCCCGTGTCGGGAACGGCCAAAAATGGAGAACATGCATGGAATTGTCGAGACGGTACATCGCGATGCTTGTCCTGTGGACGCTTCTTCTCGGGGGTGTGTCCCGGGCATGGGGACAGGAAGCACCGGCAGAGGGGGAATCCCCGACGCAGACGTTGAAGGGCGTCCTGATCGATGCGCAGACGCAGCAGCCGATCGCCGGCGGCACCGTGCGGGTGATCGGGACGCGGCTCGGCGGATACTCCGGACGGGACGGGAGTTATCGCGTTGCGAACGTGCCGGTGGGGCGGCAGACGATTCGTATCTCGGCCGTCGGCTACGAACCGTTCACGGCGGACCTGATCGTCACCTCCGGGCGGCAGGCTGTCCTCGATGCCGAACTGAAGGAAGCCGTTGCGCGGAGGGAGGAGGTGGTCGTCACCGGCGGAAAGGAGTTCCAACCGATCAACGAGGCGGCGCTCGTCAGCAGCAACGCGTTCTCGCTGGACGACGTGAAGCGCTTCGCGGGGAGCCGTGAGGACCCGGCGCGCATGGCGGCGAACTTCGCCGGGGTGCTCGGCACCAGCTCCACACGCAACGACATCATCATCCGAGGGGGCTCGCCCACCGAGCTGCTCTGGCGGCTGGACGGCATCGACATCCCCAATCCGAACCACTTCGCCACGCAGGGGGCCACCGGCGGTCCGGTCAACGCGATCAACGCCAACGTGCTCGCCAACAGCGACTTCATGACCGGCGCGTTCCCGGCCGAGTACGGCACGAAGCTCTCCGGCGTGTTCGACCTTCGAACACGCCGCGGCAACACCGAGCGCTACGAGTTCGTGGGGCAGATGGGGTTCAATGGATTCGAGGGGATGGCCGAGGGACCGTTCCCGGGCGTGCGCGGCGGTTCGTTCATCGCCGGCTACCGCAAATCCACCATCCAGATTCTCGACGCGCTCGGCATCTCGATCGGCTTCGCCGCCATTCCGAAGTTCGAGGACGCGACGGTGAAGGTGGATCTTCCGATCTCCGACCGCGACAACATCGCGGTGCTGGGGCTCGGCGGCATCAGCAACATCGCCATCGACCAGAGCGCGCAGGACTCCGTCTTCACCGGCGATCGCGACATCGACAACGGGACGGATCTCGGCGTGCTGGGCGTGAGCTGGCAGCGACTCTTCTCGGACAACCTCGTCGGGAAGCTGACCGTGAGCACGGTGCAGAGTCGCTATCATACCGATGTGGATTCGCTGACCACCGACACGCTCAACCATGTGCTGGCGTCGAACCGCTGGTTCGAATCGGCCTCGACCGAAGGGTTTACATCGGTCAGATACCGGCTCGGGTACACGCCGGCCGAAGGGCACTACATCACCCTCGGAGCGGAGGCGCGGCGGCTGACGTACGATCTCGACGAGCAGAGGATCACGCCTCGTGCCGACAACGGCGTGCTGTACAAGGTGCGGGGGACCGGATCCACCGAACAGGGGCTCGGCTTCATCAACTGGAACTGGCGTCCGGCCGAGGCATTGACGGTCAACACCGGCGTGCACGCACAGTATCTCGGCATCAGCCGGAAGTTTTCGCTGGAGCCGCGCCTGGCCGCCTCGCTTGCACTCGACGAATCGCAGACGCTCAACGCCGGCTTCGGCCTGCATCGTCAGGCACAGCCGCTGCTCGTGTACTTCCGTGATCCGGCCAACAACGAGCTGGACTTCACGCAGTCGATACACTATGTGGCCGGCTACTCGAATCAGTTGGCGTCGGATCTGCTGGTGAAGGTGGAGGCGTACTACAAACAGCTCACCGATGTGCCGGTGGAGCGCGACAGCGTCTCCAGTTACTCGCTGCTGAACGCCGGAGCC
>CAZJYH010000692.1:0-2971 GCA_964549365.1 uncultured Alphaproteobacteria bacterium | reverse complement strand
GTTTATGAACGCCCGCCAGATGCGCGGCCTGGTGCGCAACACCTACACGTTCAACTACAACGACATCGAATCGCTCGCCGCGTCGATCGATCATACCACCGCCTGTGTGATCCTCGAACCGATCGTCTTCGAGGAGCCGAAGGACGACTTCCTGCAGAGGGTGCGCGAGCTGTGCGACCGCCACGGCGTGCTGTTGATCTTCGACGAGATGTGGACCGGCTTCCGGCTGGCGCTCGGCGGAGCGCAGGAACATTTCGGCGTGCGCGCCGATCTGGCCTGCTTCTCGAAGGCGATCGCCAACGGCATGCCGCTCTCGGTCCTGACCGGTCGGCGCGATGTGATGGAGGCGCTGGAGCGCGACGTGTTCTTCTTCACCACGTTCGGCGGCGAGGCCCTGTCGCTGGCGGCGGCGCGGGCAACGATCACCGAGATGCGCGAGCACCACGTGCACGACCACCTCTGGCGCCAGGGGAGCATACTGAAGCACGGGTACAACGAGATCGCTGCGGATCTCGGCCTGGAGTACACCCGGTGCATCGGGCCGGCTCCGCGCACGATGATGACGTTCGACGCGGTCGCCGGCAGCCCGCCGGCGATGAAGTCGCTGGTGCAGCAGGAGCTGATCAAGCGCGGGATTCTCTGGAGCGGCTTTCACACGATCTCGTTCTCCCATTCGGATGAGGATGTGGCCTACACGCTGGTTGCCTACCGCGACGTGCTCGCAACGCTGAAACGCGCCGTCGACGAACGGAACCTCGAGGGGTATCTCAGGGGCACGCCGGTGGAGCCGGTGTTCCGCAAGACGAGCAACTTCAACCTGAAACCGATGGTGGCCCACAATGGAACCGATGCCTGAGACGATGCACGACACGGCCACGATCGCGGCGCCGACGGCGCGATCGGCGGAACTCTTCTCGCTGCATGGAAAGGTGGCGGTGGTCACCGGCGCGCTCGGCCTGCTGGGCCGATGGCACTGCCGTGCGCTTGCCGAGGCGGGCGCCGACGTCGTGGTCACCGACATCGACCACGCGGGCTGCTGCCTGTTCGCCTCGGAGCTGCACGACGAGCTGGGGACCGAGCGGAGCGGACGGGTGCTCGGCATCGGCGCCGACGTTGCCGATCGTGCCTCGGTTGCGGCGCTCACGGAGGCGGTGCTGGAGTGCTTCGGGCACGTCGACGTGCTGGTCAACAACGCGGCGATCAACGACATGTTCGAGAACCCGGCGCTCGCCGCCGAGCTGTCGAAGTTCGAGAACGACCCGCTCGAGGCGTTCCGCCGATCGCTCGATGTGAACGTGACCGGCATGTTCCTCTGCTCGCAGATCATCGGCGGAGAGATGGCAGCAGGCGGACGCGGAAGCATCATCAACATCGCGAGCACCTACGGCATCGTCGCCCCGGATCAGTCGCTGTATCGCGCGCCGGACGGCACGCAGACGTTCTACAAATCCGCCGCGTACCCGGTGACCAAGGGGGCGGTTCTCTCCTTCACGCGATTTCTGGCGGCGTATTGGGGGGCGGCCGGCGTCCGTGTCAACGCCCTCTCCCCCGGCGGCGTGCTCAACGAACAAAGCGACCACTTCATCGCGGAGTACTCCCGGCGCACGCCGCTCGGCCGCATGGCCCGCGCCGACGAATACCGCGGCGGGCTGCTGTTCCTTGCAAGCGACGCATCGGCGTACATGACCGGAGCGAATCTGGTGATAGACGGCGGATGGACCTGCTGGTGAGGCCACAACAACGGCAACCACGAGCGCGCACGCACGCAACGGCGCCCGACGTTCGACGAGAATCTTCCCGACCATTCATACGGAATCATGATCATGGCTACACGCACATTAGGCACGAACGATGCACACGGCACGAAGCGAATCGGTGACGGAGAACCTGCCTTCATCATCGCGGAGATCGGGATCAATCACAACGGATCGCTGGAGATCGCGAAGAAGCTGATCGACGTGGCCGCGCTTGCCGGCTGCGACGCGGTGAAGTTTCAAAAGCGGACGCCGGAGCTCTGCGTGCCGCTGGATCAGTGGCACATCGAGCGCGACACGCCCTGGGGACGGATGACCTACATCGACTATCGCCGCCGCGTGGAGTTCGGCGCCGAGGAGTACGCGATCATCGACGCCTACTGCCGCGACAAGGGGATGCTCTGGACGGCGTCGTGCTGGGACGAGCCTTCGGTGGAGTTCATGGAGGCGTTCAACCCGCCCTTCTACAAGGCGGCTTCGGCCTCGCTGACGGATCTTCCGTTGTTGGCCACGATGAAGCGGACCGGGCGACCGTTGATCATCTCCACGGGGATGTCGACGATGGAGGAGATCGACGCCGCCGTCGAGGCGCTCGGCACCGACGGGCTGCTGATCGCGCACGCCACCTCCACGTATCCGTGCCCGCCGGCGGAGCTGAACCTGCGGATGATCGAGACGCTCCGCCGGAAGTATCCCGACGTCCCGATCGGATACTCCGGGCACGAGACGGGTCTGGCGACCACGTGGGCGGCGGTTGCGCTCGGCGCGACGTTCGTCGAGCGACATATCACGCTCGACCGCGCGATGTGGGGGAGCGATCAGGCCGCATCGGTGGAGATGGGCGGGCTGTACCGGCTCGTCTCGAACATCCGCGACATCGAGAGCGCGCTCGGCGACGGCGTGAAACGGGTGTACGATGGAGAGATCGGGCCGCGCGCGAAGCTTCGCCGCGTGACGTCCGCGCCGGCCGCCGTTGCCGGGTAGCGGGTTGTGGGCCGGGTCAGATCGAGCATGTACCATCAGTGCCGGATTGTCATTCCGATGCTGAGCGCAGCAAAGCGGTGGAATCTCGCAAAGGCCGTTGGTACCGCGCGCTCCTACGCCTTCGGCTGCTGGTGAACATCGAAAAGACCTGGGTCGTTGCAGCGGCCGAAGGGAGCGCGGCAACCTCTCCGCATTGCACTGCGAGCCCGGCGAGATCGCCACGTCGTCGCTTC
>CAZJYH010000691.1:0-2988 GCA_964549365.1 uncultured Alphaproteobacteria bacterium | reverse complement strand
GCAGCCTCGGTTACCCGACGGCGGAACGCATCGCGGCCGGCACGCTGGGAACCGTGCCCGGTCAGCCATGCGAATCGCATGATCCATCGCCAGGCCCACATCGGCAGGCGCATCCGGCCGGTCCGGAACTGCTCGATCTCAGCCTCACGCAGCAACGGCATGCGTTCGATCGGCCCGCTGAAGACCGCCCGCGCCGTGACGAGGGCGCGCTCCATGTCGCTGGAGACACACCGGCTCCAGGGCACCGGCCCAACATCCGCCGGTCCGACGATCGCGGGCGACTCGTCGTACCGCAGTCGCCAGGCATGCAGTTCGGCGGCGGATTTCCAACCGCGCGGGAGCTGCTGCTCCACGGGAAAATGACGAACAAGGCCGATGCGCATGAACGGGTTGTCGAATTCCGTGTACCGAGTTCTCTGTGTCCGGCGCCAAGTTCCGAGTTTCTTGTGCCGAGTTCCAAACACCCGGTGCCGTGGCGCCCGGCAACGTGCACACCGCCGCTCCTCGTCGAAGAACCCGCGCTCCGATCCCGATCATCTCCAACCCGCTCACCGAACCACAAGCGGGCGCACGCCCGCGGGGAGACCATTGACCAGGGCCTGCACAAAGTAGAGACCGCGTTGCGAGGCGATGTCGCCCAGGTCCGTGCACCGATACACTCCGGATTCGATCTCGCCGCACGCGCCGACGCGCACCACCCGCCCGGTGGGGTCCACGATGCGGACCAGCACGCGCGCCCGCGGCGGGGCGTTGACGGTGATCGCCGGATGATCGGCGGGACCGGCCGGGTTCGGCACCACCGACAGCCCGGCGCCGGACGTGCGATGCTCCGGCGCGACATCGGCGGGGGCGGTGCCGTGGAATCGGACGATGTTGCCGTTGTTGGTGGCCGCCATAGCGAACGTCGCGGTTGGGTAGGAAATGCAATTGAACTGTGGAACGCCCGGCACGTACAGAGCGCTCTCGTCCTGCACCCATCGTTCCCCGCCGTCGACCGTGCGCAGGATTTTCCCCACCTGCCCCACCGCGATGGCATGCAGCGAATCGTACGCCGCGAGGGTGTTCAATCCCGCCGGCACATACAGCCACGCCCGCACCTGGTTCCGCCACGTCGCGCCGCCGTCGGTGGTATGGTGCACGATGTCCAAGGCCTCGTCTCCGTTGCCGGTTCGCTCGCCGCCGACCGTCCAGCCGTTGAGATATCCGGTGAACGCGAGGTTGCCGCAGTTCCTCGGGAACGACGTCACGCTCCACGTGGCACCGGCGTCGGCGCTGCGGAGCAGAAGCGTCGCGGCGGTGTCGGAGAACGCCGAGATCACATACAGGTCGCGCGAAAGGCAATGCAGGTCCGCCAGCCCGGCGATGTTCGTCCCCGAAGGAAGTGCCACCGGCCGCCACGACGCGCCCCCATCGGTGGTCCGCAACAACGTCTTCGGCGCGGCGACGGCGAGCCCCACGAGGCTGTCGACCATGTCGAGGGCGGTCACCCGGCTCGTCGTTCCGGTGGAGGTGCGCCGCCACGATCCGCCGCCGTCGTCGCTGAGCATCACCACGCCGCTGTCGCACGCCACAACGGCATGCGTCGGCGTGGGAAGCGCCCCCGCGTTGATGCGCAGGGTGAGGTGATAGCCGGGATTCAGGAACCGAATCGAGTCGAGATAGACCGTGCGCCACGTGCCCCCTCCGTCCGTCGTCGATCGAATGATCGGCGTCGTCCCGATCTGATTCCCGAACGCCATGCAATGGAGCGTATCGGCGCAATCGATCGAGCGGTAATTGAGATTCGGCACCGAATCCTGCCGCGTCCAGACACCGATCTGCGACCGGAGCGCACCGCACGGTATGAGCATGGCGAGGAGCGAAATACAGAGCAGCGGACGAAATAGCTGACTCAACATCGTTTGAATGATCACGACACTTCCTGTTGGTGAATTGAAGAACAAACAAGGGCGGCGAGGTACGCCGTCCTGACGTGGACGGAAGCCGTCAGTAGATGGCCTTCTCGTTCGGGAACTCCAGATACTCGCAAACGCGCGTGCAAAAGATCGTGGTCTCGCACGTCACGCCGGTCGATCCTCCGCCGATCGATCGCACGGTCTTGGAACCGTCCGGCAGCAGGCACACTTCGTACTGCTGCCAGCAGCAATCGAGCGCGGAGCAGGGCTCGATGCGGTCGAACGGCGGGTACGGCTTCGTGGAACCATCCTGTACCCCTTTCCAGCATGGGGCCGCCGATACACGCCAGTTCGAGAAGCAGCGGCCGCGATCCACCGGATCGATTGGTGAAAATCCCATGGGGTTATCGCGGATCAGCGCGAGCGTCGCCTCCTGGATTATGGGGCCGATGGGGCAGGCGATGCACGGGTTCCCCGCGATCGCCACAACACCCGTGATCTGAAAATCCTGGAACGCACCACTCGCAGGACATCCGATACGCCAATAATACTCGACGTTGATCGGACAGGAGCCGCACGGCCCGCCGACAATTATCTGATGGTAGAACGGCCCCTGAAACGGGTTGTCGAAGCAATCGGGAACGCAGGGCTGAATCTGCGAGCGGAGTGTGGCGGAGAACATCAGGAGCAGGAACAGCGGCAGCGTCACACGGATTGCCGTCTCTCGAATCGTCATAACTCCTCCAATTGTAATTTAATCCGGAAAAGAAGGGGATAGTTATCGCTGAGGGTTGCCCAATATAACGCCGTGCGGCCCGCTGCGCAAGTTGACAAACGCCGGAAACAGGAGCTCGCGACAAGCATGGCCGGAGCCGAACCCGCCACAGCTCGATCCTTTCGATCGCATGCCCGGCTCGGCAATAAAAATACGCGGCGCCCCGGAATTCGATATTATCGTTTCGTAGATTTCGGACGCCGTCGGCACCAAACTTGCCCACTCTCCTCGCACCCCGCTCGCACACTCGCTACCCGCCCTATGTCCCTTCCCTAAAGAAGTTGACAGGTTTGTTGAAGAAAAATGCGTGTTTAGGGT
>CAZJYH010000690.1:0-2992 GCA_964549365.1 uncultured Alphaproteobacteria bacterium | reverse complement strand
ACGAACGTGCCGGTGCGGGTGCCGTCGACCTCGGGGACCGCGTCCATGTCGGGAACGTGCAGCACGGTGTAGTCGGGGTTGAACGCCTCGGCGCCCCCGTCGATCTTGCGCACGGGAATGAACAGGGTCTGGGCAAACAGGTTGTGCCAGGCGTGCAGGTTGATCACGCGCACGCCGACGCGATAGCGCGCATCGGCACCAACGAAGCAATCGGAGACGAACAGATCCTTGCCGGTCACGAACGCCTTGGCCTTGGCCAGCAGGGCGTCGAACTTCTCCTGCGGAAACTCACGGTTGACCGGCCCCCACCAGACGTGGTTTTCGCTGGAGGGCTCGCGCACGATAAACTTATCGTTCGGGGAGCGCCCCGTATGCGCACCGGTCAGCACCGCGAACGGGCCCCCTTCCACCAGATTCCCCTCACCGCGCCGCAACGCTTCCTCGACGAGCACAGCTGTGGTAGGGTTGTGGAAGAGATTCCCCGCTCCTGCAATTCCGAACTGCTCCAACTGATTACGCAGATCGCCCATGTTCATGAAACTTCCGAAATGGTTGAGTTGTGTTACAGGCACGAATGCGGCCAAGCTAATCAAAATCCCATAACCCGCTTGCAACGGTGCGTTGCAGGCCGGCCGCGGAACCAAGCGCTGCGCGCGGCCCGGCAAGGCCGAGCCGCCGGCAGAGCCGTTCCGGCCGTGTTGAAGACCCGCGCGCGCGCATCGAACGCGCTCACTCGAAGCCGAGCACCCGGTAGTCGCCGGCGGCGCGGACCAGCGTGAACTTCACCTGTGTCAGGCCGTCATCCATCACAAACTTCACGTTCGCTCGGATCAGTTCGCGGCCGTTCTCGGTGGTCTTCACCGGTGGGTCCACGGTGTACCCGGCGGCCGTGTTGAGGTAGACGAGCAGCTTCTGGCGAATCTCCTCCACCGCGTCGCGGTCCGCCCCGCTCGCGACGCTGTACGGATCCACGCCGACGCGCGCCGAGTCGGGCCCGCTGTACAGAAAGAGGCTCGCGAGCGAATCGATGCGCCCGTTGCGGCAGTGGTCGAACAGATCGTAGAGGAACACCTTCGGCGGGCGCGGCCCGGCGTTGCGGTTGATCGTGATATGTCCGGGAGGGCCGCTCGGCGAGATGCGGGGCGGAGTGCCCGGCGGGGTACCGGAGGGCGTCTCCGTCTGGGCCCATGCGGACGCGGCGCCGGCAACAAGCAGCAACAGGATAACGCCGAGCATCGCAGCGGCGCGGCGCGTGAAATCGCGATCGAATCGTCTCATGGTTGTTCTCTCCTCATACATGGCATCCGGGGCGGATCGGCTCAAACAGTGCCGAGGCCCCACGCATCGGAATCATGAAGGTGCGCACCCCGCCGGGGAGTCGGCCTAGACGTCCAGGTTGCGCACGTAGCGCGCGTTGCGCTCGATGAACTGCCGCCGCGGCTCCACCGAATCGCCCATCAGCGTCTCGAAGATATGCGCGGCCGACTGCGCGTTCTCAATGGACACCGACTGCAGCGTCCGTGTCTCAGGGTTCATCGTCGTGGCCCACAATTGCTCGGGGTTCATCTCGCCGAGCCCCTTGAACCGGCTGATCACGATGCCGTCCTTGGTGCGGTTCGTGTTCTCATCGTCCTGAATCGGCTCGTCGTCCTCATCGCGACCGCTTCGGTTGGCGGTATCGCGGCGGATACGGGAGATGATCTCGTCGCGCTCGGCATCGTCGAACGCGTAGTACTCCTGCTTCCCCTTCTTCAGCTTGTAAAGCGGCGGCATGGCCAGATACACCTTGCCGGCGTCGATCAGCTCACGCATGTAGTTGAAGAAGAGCGTCAAGAGGAGCGTGCGGATGTGCGAGCCGTCCACATCGGCGTCGGCCATCAGGATCACCTTGCCGTAGCGCGCCTTCGACACGTCCAGCGTCTCGCCGAAGCCCATCCCGAGCGCGGTGAAGATCGCGCGGATCTCCTCGTTCTCCAACACCCTGTTCAGTCGCGCCTTCTGCACGTTGAGCACCTTGCCGCGCAGCGGGAGGATCGCCTGCGTGCGGCGGTCGCGCGCGCTCTTGGCCGAGCCGCCGGCCGAGTCCCCCTCCACCAGGTAGATCTCGCAATGCTCAGGATCCTCGATGCTGCAGTCGGCAAGCTTTCCCGGAAGCGTCGAGCTCTCGAGCGCGCTCTTGCGGCGCACCAGATCGCGCGACTTCCGCGCCGCCTCGCGCGCTTCGGCCGCAGTGTACACCTTGTCGATGATCGCCTTGCCGACCTTCGGGTTCTCCTCCAGGAACTGCGTCAGCTGCTCGGCCATGATCGAGCGCACGATGCCGTCGACCTCGCCGTTCCCCAGCTTCGTCTTGGTCTGCCCCTCGAACTGCGGCTCGGCCAGCTTCACCGAGATCACCGCGGTCAGCCCCTCGCGGAAGTCGTCGCCGGTCAACTGGATCTTGTCGCTCTTCAGCAGCTTGTTCTTCTGCGCGTAGGCGTTCAGCGTGCGCGTCAGCGCCGATCGGAACCCCGAGACGTGCGTCCCCCCTTCGCGGGTGTTGATGTCGTTGACATAGCTGAACACGTTCTCGCTGTAGCTCGAATTGTACTGGAAGCAGACCTCCACCGGCGTGTTCTCCTTCTCACCGGTCACCAGCACCGGCTTGATGATCGCCGTGCGCTGCTCGTCGATGTAGCGAACGAACCCGACCAGGCCGTCGACGTAGTGGTACACCTCGTCCATCCCGTCCTCGCGTTCATCGCGCATCGTGATGGTGATCTGCGGGTTCAGGAACGCAAGCTCGCGCATGCGCTCGGCGAGCGTGTCGAAGCGATAGTCCAGCACCTTGAAGATCGTCGGGTCCGGACGGAACCACTGCGTGGTGCCGGTGTCGTTCTTCTCGGTGGTGCCGATCTCCTCGACCGGCCCCTGCGGGATGCCGCACCGATACTCCTGCCGGTAGATCTTCCCGTCGCGCTTCACGGTGGCGATCATATGCTCCGAGAGCCCG
>CAZJYH010000689.1:0-2993 GCA_964549365.1 uncultured Alphaproteobacteria bacterium | reverse complement strand
AACCTGTCAACGTATTTAGGGACGGGACAGGCCCTTTGCGTTCCTCCGCGTCCTTTGCGGTGAGTTCATTCCGGACGATGGACGGTCGCCGGTGGGCTGGGTGGTGGGCGAATGCCTGCATGCCCATCGAGTATACCGCTACGTGATCCTCGCTGGACACTTTGCACTTGGCACTTTGAACGTGGCACTTGGCGCCTTGCTCGGCCTGCCGCTTACAGCTTGAAAGAAGCCCGCGGTTGTCGGTCGGGGGGCTTTTTGTAAGTTGTGCGGTCAAATCTTTGTGCCCGTTCCGCTAATCGCTGATGCACGCTATTATCCCCGTTGCCGGCGTCGGTAGCCGTCTCCGTCCGCACACATACACGCTCCCGAAGGTTCTGCTCAATGTGGCGGGGAAGCCTATCCTCGCGCACATTCTGGACAAGCTTCTCGAAGAGGGAATCAACTCGGCCACGATCATCGTCGGCTACATGGGCGAGATGGTGGAGGAGTATGTGCGCAGCCACTACGACTTCGACTGTCGGTTCGTCGAGCAGCCGGTGCGCGAGGGGCTGGGGCATTCGATCTATCTGGCGAAGGAGTCGCTCGGCGACGAGCCGGTGCTGATCATCCTCGGCGACACGATCTTCGATGTGGATCTGCGGCCGGTGCTCACCGGCGAGTTCTCATCGCTCGGCGTGAAGCACGTGGACGACGCGCGGCGTTTCGGCGTGGTGGAGATGCGCGGCGCCGCGGTGAGCCGCCTGATCGAGAAGCCGGAGGTGCCGCCGACGAATCTCGCGATCGTGGGCCTGTACTTCATCAAGCATCCGCGTCTGCTCTCCGAATGCGTGACCGAGCTGGTGGAGGGCGATCATCGCACGCGCGGTGAGTACCAGCTCACCGATGCGCTGCAGATGATGATCGAGCGCGGCGAACGTTTCTCCACGTTCCATGTCGACGGCTGGTTCGATTGCGGCAAGCCGGAGACGCTGCTTGAAACCAACCGGCACCTGCTGGACCGCACGTCGCTGGAGCGCAAGATCTCCGGCGTGGTCATCAATCCTCCGGTACACATCTCGCCGACGGCCGAGATCGTCAACGCGATCATCGGCCCGTACGCAACGATCGCCGAGGGCGCCGTCGTGCGCAACTCGGTGATCACCGATTCGATCGTCGGCTCGCATGCCGTGGTCGAGGCGGCGATGCTGCGCGAATCGATCATCGGCAACGATGCGATCGTGCGCGGCACGTTCCATCGCATCAACGCCGGTGCCAGTTCCGAGCTGGAGCTGGGCTGAGATACGACAGCGAAGCGAACTACATCAACAATCAATATCCCGATCTCCATGTCCTACCTCTTCACGTCCGAGTCCGTCTCCGAAGGCCATCCCGACAAGGTGTCAGATCAGATCTCCGATGCGATTCTGGATGCCATCCTTGCCAAGGATCAGAATGCCCGGGTTGCATGCGAAACCTTCGTGACCACGGGTCTGGTGGTGATCGGCGGTGAGATCACCACGCGCACGTATGTCGATTTCGCCGAAGTGGCGCGCCAGACCATTCGTGAGATCGGCTACACGCGTCCGGAGCTGCGCTTCGATGCGGACTCGTGCGGCGTGTTGAACGCGGTGCACTCGCAATCGCCCGACATCGCGATGGGCGTCGACACCGGCGGCGCCGGCGATCAGGGGATGATGTTCGGCTACGCGAGCGACGAAACGCCGGAGCTGATGCCGATGCCGTTGATGTACGCGCATCGCCTGATGGAGCGCCTGGCCGAGGTGCGCAAGATGAAGGACTCGCCGATGAAGTATCTCCGCCCGGACTCGAAGAGCCAGGTGACGATTCAATATGACGAGCACAACCGCCCGCTGCGCGTGGACACGATCGTGGTTTCCACGCAGCACGATCCGTTCCGTGATTCCGCCACCATGCAGAAGCGCATCGCCAAGGATCTGGCCGAACATGTGGTGAAGCTGTGCATCCCCGCCGAGATGATGGACAAGAAGACGCGCCTGCTGGTGAATCCGACGGGGAACTTCGAGATCGGCGGACCGCACGGCGACACGGGGCTCACCGGACGGAAGATCATCGTGGACACGTACGGCGGCCGCGCCCCGCACGGCGGCGGCGCCTTCTCCGGGAAGGATCCCTCGAAGGTGGATCGCTCCGCCGCGTATGCCACGCGCCATCTGGCGAAGAACGTGGTGGCCGCCGGCCTCGCCCGCGAATGCACCATCCAGGTGGCGTACGCGATCGGTGTGGCCGAACCGGTATCGCTTCGCGTGGACACGCACGGCACCGGCGTGATGCCGGACAAGATCCTCTCGGACATCCTGCTGAAGGAGATCGACATGACGCCGAAGGGGATCATCAATCGTCTGAAGCTGCGCCGCCCGATCTACCGCGCCACCGCCGCCTACGGCCACTTCGGCCGCGCGGGCGCGGAGTTCTCATGGGAGGCGCTCGATCTCGTCAAGAAGCTGCAGCGCGCCGCAAAGTAGGGCGGCTCGCCGGGGCGACCCACGCACGAACATTGCAAGACGAACGCATAGAACATCGAACATAGAACAATGGGAGAATCGATGGATCATTCGGAAGGACAATATAAGGTCCGCGACCTCGCGCTTGCCGATGAAGGGCGCAGGCTGATCGATTGGGCGGAGAGCCGCATGCCGGTGATGATGGCCTTGCGCGCGCAGTGCCGCGAGACGCAGCCGTTGAAGGGATACCGCATCGCCGGCTGCCTGCACGTGACCAAGGAGACCGCCGTGCTGGTGCGCGCGCTGCGCGAGGCCGGCGCCGAGGTGGCGTGGTCCGGCTGCAACCCGCTCTCGACGAACGATGCCGTGGCTGCCGCTCTGGCCGCCGAAGGCGTGAAGATGTACGCGTGGCATGGGTTGAACACCGAGGAGTTCTACTGGTGCATCGAGCGCACGCTCGACATCAACCCGAACCTCACGCTCGACGACGGCGCCGACCTGATCTTCACGGTGCACAACAAGTTTCCGGAG
>CAZJYH010000688.1:0-2995 GCA_964549365.1 uncultured Alphaproteobacteria bacterium | reverse complement strand
ACGCCGAGCGGTAGAAGCTCTTCCACGCGATGTTCTTGTTCAGCATCACCGCCAGCAGCAGCGCGAAGATGGTGGTGAACGGGATCGTGCCGATCACGAAGATCAACGTGTTGACGAGCGCCTTCCAGAAGACCGCGTCATCCAACAGCCGCGCGTAGTTGGCAAGGCCGATCCACTGCGCACGGTTGGCCAGCGTGTTGTACTGCGTGAAGCTCAGGTACAGTGAATACAGGAGCGGGTACAACCAGAAGAGCGCCAGCGTAATGAGCCACGGCGCCATGAAGGCCCAGGTGATGACGGGCTTTTCGAGTGAGTAGGATCTGCCGGTCACGCTATCCTGAATTACTGAACGATGATCGCTTCGGTCGCGCTCGACACGTCGTGCCGCCAACATACACAAGCGATCGGGCACGGCCATGACTCGGGCTGATCGCCGTGTCACAACATCAACGCACGACGTCGAGTAGAGTATGCGGTGAGATCACAGGACGGTCATGACGATCGACATCCGGCGCATCCGATGTCACGGCATCATCAATACCAATCGATGAACAAAGGGGTACCGCCATGTCGACAATTCTCATGCTCCTCGGCACGCTCTTCACCTGCGCCGCGCTCTACAACCTGGCAACACCGGCAGCAAACGCGGCGAGCGCCGCGATAGGATTGGGGCTTGGGCTAACATGCCTCGGCGCGGGATCGCTCATACGCAAACACAATGCGGCGCGCAGGGAGTTCGCGGAATGGCTCGCAAAGAATCGCGACGCGATAGAACGTGAGGAGGGGATATACGAGGGGATGCGCATCGACCCGCGCACCCGGATCACCAGCTTCACGATGGTGTTCTCGTTCCTCGTCATGACGTTCAGCGTGAAGACGCGCTACTACTTCGCCGATGCTCCGGACGCCCGACGCGGCGCGGCCGTGCCCACGATCATCACGCTGCTGCTCGGCTGGTGGGGATTCCCGTGGGGGATCATTCGCACGATCCAGGCGACCTCGAGGAATCTCGCGGGCGGAGAGTATCTCACCGTGGGCGATCTGCTCAGCGAGACCGCCGTAACCCAGGCCGCATGATGCGACGGTATCGCCATGTGCGAGCGCGCTACGCGCGGTCTCCGGCTACCCTCCCAGCATCGCGCGAAACGCCTCCTCGTCGATCACCGCGATGCCGAGCGACTCGGCCTTCGCAAGCTTCGAGCCGGCATCGGCGCCCGCAAGCACGTAGTTCGTCTTTTTGCTGACGCTGGAGGAGACCTTGCCGCCACGCTCCAGGATGAGTGCGGCGGCCTCCTCGCGCGTGTAGCCGGGGAGCGTGCCGGTCAGCACGAACGTCCTTCCCGCGATCGGTGAGCTGGTGGACTCGACAACGACCTTCGCCGGCCCGTCCATCGTCAACCCGGCGCGAACCAGCCGCTCCACCAGCGCGCGGTTTCCCTCGTCGGCAAAGAACCGCACCACCGAGTCGGCGATACGCGGGCCGATCTCGTTGACGGCCGTCAACGTCTCGACCGTGGCGTTCATCAACGCGTCGATCGTGTTGAACTCCTGCGCCAGCGTGCGCGCCACGGTGGAGCCCACGTGGCGGATGCCGAGGCCGAAGAGCACGCGAGCGTACGGGCGCAGCTTGCTCGCCTCGATCCCCTCCAGCAGATTGTCCGCCGAGCGCTCCCCCCAGCGATCGAGCGCTGCGATCTCGTCGCGCCGTTCGCGCAGATCGTAGATGTCGGCGTAGTTGTGCAGCCACCCGAGCGTCACGAACTGATCCACCACCTTCTCGCCGAGCCCCTCGATATCGAGCGCGGCGCGCGCGGCGAAGTGCTGGATGCGGCCGCGGATCTGCCACGGGCACTCGGCGTGCTCGCAGTAGTAATTGGCCTCCCCCTCGGGCCGATGCAGCGGTGTGCGCAGCTCGCACGGGCAGATCTGCGGGAACTCGAACGGCTCGGCCCCCTCCGGCCGCATAGCGAGGACCACCTCGTTCACCTTCGGGATCACATCCCCTCCCTTCTCGATCGCCACCGTATCGCCGATGCGTATATCGCGTTCGGAGATGAAATCCGCGTTGTGCAGCGTTGCGCGGCTGATGGTCGAGCCGGCCAGGAACACCGGCGCAAGCTCCGCCACCGGCGTCACGGTGCCGAGGCGCCCCACCTGCATCGTGATCCCGTTCAACACCGTGGTCGCGGTGCGGGCCTCGAACTTGTAGGCGATCGCCCATCGCGGCGACCGGGAGATCCTCCCGAGCCGCTCCTGCTGTGCCAACGCGTCCACCTTCACCACCACGCCGTCGATCTCATACGGGAGATCATCACGCTTCGCCTCCCACTCGTCGCAGAACGCCAGCACTTCCTCAACCGTCCCGCAGATCCGTCGGTTCGGGTTCGTGGGAAATCCGAGCCGGGCCAGAAGCTCCAGGTTCTCGGCGTGCCCCTCCAACCGCACCTCGTCGGTTGCGAGGTAATAGATGAACGCGGCCAGCGGTCGCGAGGCCACGATGCGGGAGTCCAGCATCTTCAGCGTTCCCGCGGTCGAGTTGCGCGGGTTCGCGAACGGCTTCTCGCCGGCCATCTCACGCTCGGCGTTCATCGCCTCGAAATCCTTCTTCGCCATGTAGACCTCACCGCGCGCCTCGAAACTCCGCAGCGTCGCGCCTCCGAACTCCACCGGCCGTACGGCGAGCGGTATCGAGCGAATCGTCCGGATGTTCGGCGTCACGTCGTCGCCGCGTTCGCCGTCGCCGCGTGTTGCTCCCACCGCCAGCGCGCCGTCGGCGTAGATCAGGCTTACCGCTACGCCGTCGATCTTCAGCTCGCAGACATACCGATACGGCTCATCGCCCAGACGGTCGCGCACCCGACGATCGAATTCGCGCACCTCGTCGGCGGTGTAGGTGTTCGAGAGCGACAACATCGGCCGGACGTGCTCAACCGTGGGGAACTCCGCCGTGAGATCGGAACCGACGCGGCGCGAGGGGGAATCGGCGGTCACCAGT
>CAZJYH010000687.1:0-2999 GCA_964549365.1 uncultured Alphaproteobacteria bacterium | reverse complement strand
CCGGTCACGCTCGCTCTGCAGACGCAGCGCCGCATCGATCTGCTCCAACGTTTCGCCGGGAGCGATCGCCGCGATCGCCTGCTCTCCTTCATGCACCGCGGCCTGCAGATCGTCGGACCGCCGCCGCAACGCATCGATGCGTTCACGCTTCGCCCCGGCGTCCGCCTGAAGGCGCGCATGCTCGCGTGATGCCCCCGTGCGCCGCTCCTCGGATTCGAGAACCCGTTGCCGCACCGTGGCGATCCGCTCCTCCAACTTCGCCGCGCGTTCCCGCACGGCAACACCGCTCTCCTTCACCGCCTGAATCCGTACCGCCAGGGCGTCTGCGTCGGGGAATGGTTGCATCACATCGGCGGGACGCAGCGCCGAGGCCAGCCCCACGCGGTTGCTCTCGATGCGTTCGTTGATCGCGTCGATCGATGCCGCAAGCGATCGACGTTCCGTTTCGGCCACCGTGCACGCACGTTCGACATCACGCACGATGTTCTCGAGTTCCAGTACGCGCGCTTCGGCGGCGACAAGCTCGGCGCCGAGAGCGGCCAACAGATCGGAGGCGGACGTGTCCCCCGCATGTGGGAACGGATGATCGAGCGCGCCGCACAGCGGGCACGGAACGCCGTCGTGTAGATGGTCGGCGAGCGCCGTCAGCGAAAGCGACAGCCCGGCCTCCTCGCGACGCAATGCAACGGCGCGGCGTTGCTGCTCGGCAGCTTCGTGATCGGCGCGCGCATTCGTCAGCCGCACACGGGCATCGGCGAGCTCCTGCTGCGCCTGCACGTCCGCCGCGCTCAACCGCTCCGCCTCGGCCAAGGCGGCCGCGAGATCCGCCCCCCATCGCTCTACTTCACGCGCGGCCGCGCTCAGCGTGGTATAGATCGCCAGCAGCTCCGCGCGCTCCGCGAGGGCCGACTCGTGGTCCTGCTGCGCGGCGTCGAGTTCGGCGCGTGCCTCCTGTAATGATCGCTCCGCGCTCTGCTCCAGATCGGCGGCCGCGCGCAGCAGCACATCGGCCTGTTCGGCGGCGCGCTCCAGGTCGGCAAGCTCCGCGACGCTACGCACGTGGTCGGCGCGCTGATCGCGGACGCGTTCAACCAGCCGCGCCAGCCTGGTCAGAGCCTCACGCTTGTCGATCGGGACGTCGAGGCTCCGGATCTCGGCGTCCAACGCGGCGATCTCTTCCTCGGCGCCCTCCAACTCGACGCCATGTTCGCGGAATTCGACGGCTCGCGCGTCGCGGTCGGCGCGCTGCGTCGCGAGCGCATCCCGCAGCAGCCCCTCGGCCACGCGTCGGGCCTGCAGATCCTCCACACCGTCGGCGATGCCTTCGAGCGCCGCGATCACGGCGCCGAGCGGCTCGTAGCGTAGTTCGTACTCCTGGTTGGTCGCCGTGACGCGAGGGAGCAGAACATCCAACACGGATCGAGCGTCCTCATGGCCGAGCACGGCGGCGCGATAGCGTTCATCGGCCGCACGGTACCGACGGACCGCGCCGTCGAATTCGCTCAACGCCGGCGCGACCGCCGCACCGCGCTCTGCGCGGGCGATTCGTTCCTTCAGTGCGATCGATCGATTCCCCTCCGTCTCGCGATCGGCGGCGGCTGCGAGCAGACCGTCGCGTTCGATCACCAGTTCGAGCAAAGCGCGCGCGGCGGCCTCCGCCTCCTTCGCGGCCTCGAACAGCCCCCGTACGCGATCCCGCTCCGCCCGTGCCTCACGTTCGGCCGCCACGCACATGGCGAGCGCCTCGTCGTTGAACGGGTTCAGCTCCATCAGCTGTGCCTCGATCCCCGCGCGGCGCAGCAACAGTGCCTCGGCGCGCTCCTTCAGCCGCTGATTCAGCTGCTGGCCCAGTTCCTGCAGCCCGAACAGACGCTCCAGCACCGCACCGCGCTGTGCGTTCCCGAGGTGCAGAAAATCGGCAAAGGCTCCCTGCGGCAGCACGACGGCGCGTTGAAAGTCCTCCTGCCCGATGCCGATGATCTCCTGAATCATCTCCTTCACCTCGTTCGTCTTTCCGGCCCGCGGCTCCGGCACCTCGCCGTTGTACTCCATCAACCGCACGTTCTTCGTCTCGACGCCGCCCGTCTTTCCCCGCGCCAGCAGACGGTCCACGGTGTATCGCTTCCTGTGCGCCCCCGCCCCGGCACTGAACGTGAAGCTGACGGAACATCGCTGCTCCGACATGTTGATGATCCCACCGGTGCCGTTGGGGGCGCGGCGCACGGCGCCGTAGAGCGCAAGCGTGATGGCGTCGAGGATGGTGGATTTTCCGCTGCCGGTCGGCCCGAAGATTCCGAACAGGCCGTCGCGCAGCAGCTCGCCGAAGTCGATCACGGCGTTCTGCCGGAAGCTGTTCAATCCGGAAATCTGAAGCGAAAGAGGCCGCATGTTGATTGCCTGGGCGGGGGAAGCGTGGGTTGATCGCGGGGCGGAGCGATGAGCCGCCGAACCCTGATTGACGAGCCGTTCAGAGGCGCGGCCGTTCAGCCGTCGTCGGTACCGCCGGATGCCAATTCCAGAAAGAGACGCATGACCGCATCGTTGCAGGGTTCGCTGAACTTCATGCCGACGTAGCGCCGGAACTGTTCGGTGATCGGGAGCGTGCTCACCGGTACGTCGGCGCCGACCTCGCCGAGATCGGCATACCGCGTCAGGAACTGCACGATCCCCGGCTCGGCGCGACGCAGATTGTGCAGGTAATCCGGCGCGATCGGCCCGTCCAGCTCCAGCGTGATATGATGCCAGTCGTCCCGGCCCCATTGGCGCAGGCGCCGTTCCAGCTCGTCGGTTCCCTGCGCCGTCCACTGATGCAGCCGACGCCCGGCCGCCAGCGCGATCGGTCGCCACGTTGCGCGCGGACCGTCGTACTCGACGATCGTCACCGATTTCTCCTGCTCGGCCTCGCTGAAACTGTACTGCAACAGCGAACCGGAGTAGCGAATGCGCAGGTCATCGCGTCCGGCCATCTCCTGCCCACGATGCAGATGCCCCAACGCGAC
>CAZJYH010000686.1:0-3001 GCA_964549365.1 uncultured Alphaproteobacteria bacterium | reverse complement strand
GAGGAGCCCGATATCGGCGTTTTGCCCGTTCAGTATCTCAATCGACTTTCCGATCTTCTCTTCGTTCTGGCACGTGCGGTCAATCACGAGGCCGGCGTTGAGGAGCATCCGTGGATCCCCCGCGCAGCCGATTCTGCAGGTGCGTGAACCGGATCTGCTATCCAGCCGACGGTTGTTTTCGTTGTGTAGTGGTGCCGATGACCGATGATCATGCATGTGCTCGTGCAGCAATCGATGATCCCCTGTTTGTTCCGATGCATACTTCCGGTGGTTTGTGATGCAATTGTAACGGCGATAAACCGAACGACCCGCAGCCCGCACTAAGTGGGCGTTGAAACCGAGCGGGGGAAGTAGGGTGATGAGGGGGCGAAGGTAGAGGATAGTTCATTCGCAGATACACAGTAACAAACGCAGTCCCGGCGCGGCCCCAGGCCGTTCGGGGTCCGGCATCGCCGGAAGCGTGAATGTCTCACAGTACGTGGAGAACCAGACAATGAAGTCCAAGAACTTTCTGTTGGGCGGTCTCATGGTAGCCATTATGGGCTTCATGGCCGTCGGCTGTAACGAGAACCCGACGACGCCGGATGATACGGGCACGGCTCCGACGCCTCCGACGGCGCTGCAGGCAACCTCGTTGAGCGAGACCGCGGTGGGGTTGAAGTGGAAGGCGTCGACCGATACGGGCGCGATCACCTACAAGGTCTCCTGGCGCGTGAGCGGGTCGACGGTCGATTCCAATTCCGCCGACGTTTCCGGTGGCGCCGTCACCTATACCGTGCAGAACCTCACGGCCGGCAAGGTGTACGAGTTCAATGTGCAGGCCGTCCGCAGTGCCAAGCTGTCGTCGAAGGCCACCATCACGTGGGCCGGCGCCAAGCGTTCGGGCAACACGGTCTCGATCAAGATGTATGAGAAGGCGTCGCCGAACCCGAGCGGCCTTCAGCTTGACGGCTCGTCCGGTGCCCAGGCGGTGAGCGTTGCGGCTTCCTCCAGCACTCCGCCGAGCAGCGTGCATCTCGTGTTCTATGCGAACCCGGCAGTGCCCGATTCGTTCGAGATCGGCCCCGGCCCGGCGTTCGACGAGTACAAGAACGTCGACAAGTTCAACGCAACGACGATCGTTTCGGATTCCTCGTATCCGGCGTTGAGCATGGATAGCTGGTATCCGTACGGCTCGATCCAGGCCCGCATCGCGGCGAGCGCTCCGAACCTTGCGTTCAAGTTCCCCGCCGGCCAGAATGACGGCCGTGGCCAGGGCTTCTACGTGCGTCTCGGCGCCAGCGGCGATTATCATTATGCCCGCATCTTCATCAAGAACAACGGTGGCAAGATGCTGCAGGGCAGCTCGCCGAATCGCTACATCGAGGTCGAGGTTTCCTACCAGACCCTGGCGAACATCGAGTATGCCAAGCCTGCGGTCGGTGGCTACACCAAGGCCAACGTTGCCGCAACGCGCGGACACTAATTCTCGGCATGTTCGGGCCCACGGGTCCGGCACGCGATGATGATACGCGAAGGGGGAGCTGCGGAAGCTCCCCCTTCCGCGTTATGGAGATGTAGGGTACGTGATGAGATGTGCCGTAAGGGGTCGGCCGCATCATGCCGTCAGGCGCTTCGACGCTCCGGGTGGTCCGGGCGGTCTCCGCGCTTGCCGTCGATCGTCGGCGCATGTTCAGAAGCGCATGGGAATTCTCCTTCGTCCCGACGTAGTATCTTCGCACATGAATCGCCCTATTGTTCTTCTGATCCTAGCAGCCCTGACGGCCGGATGCGCCTCGGAGCGCGCCATGCAGTACGCCGTCAGCTCGCAGAGCCCCTACCTGTGCTGCCGCACCATGCGGTATTCCACTTGGCCCTTTCCCTCCACTGCCGAAAGCACGGTGCCCGGTGCCGGAGTGGTGGTGCGTCTGAACGCCGATACGCTTCACGCGCGCTGCGCCGCCGATGCATCGATCGGGATCGTGGTGGCGAACAACTCCGACTCCGATATCTACATTCCGTTTTCGAAGGAGCTGGACGGCGCGCGTCTTAGACTCTATCCGTGGCGGATGCTCTATCGCGACGGCCAGGCGCTGCGGCTTGCGCGGCAACTGCAATACAACGACATGCTGGAGCGCGAGGACGGCGTGTTGCGCTTCTTCAAGCTCCCGGCCGGACGGCAGGTGACGTTCGACGGCGTGATCGCGCAGCGCTGGCTCTGCTTCCCGACGACGACGGTGAGCGAGTCCTATCTCGATCAGGAGTTGAAGCCGCTCTTCTACGTGGACCGCACGCGCGCGCTTCGCAACGCGGAGTACAAGCGCGATCCGGAGCTGCGTACGACGGTGGCCTTGCGCTACGATGTGGCCTACACGACGCTGCGCTATCTGGACGCGCTCCCGGTGCTCAGTCGAAGCACGAACAGCGCCGGCGACACTACACAGATCCTCATCGGCGTCAAGGAGGAACCGGGCGACTTCCTCGACGCATCGCAGAGCGTGGCGCGCAGCAACACGGTGGTGTTGCGGATCATGGATTGACGCGCCCGTGCGACCATGACGTTGCCATGCCTTGCACACCCGATCCACGCCGATGCGGCCGCCGCCAGAACGCGGCGAGCCTTCACGCATTTTGATGAGATGACACGATGAAGCGCAGAGAATTTCTCCAGACGGCCTCGGCCGCGGCCATGGGAGCCTTCGTGCTCCCGTTCGCGAACACCTGTTGCGCGGCGGTTCCGGTCGATGACCCGAAGGCGTTCACCGGCATCGAGGCATTCAACCGGTTGATGAAGATCGCGGCGGAGCGGGGGTGGAAGAACCTCCCGATCGGTGAGCGGATCGCAGCGGTGGCGTTGGAACTGCGCGGTACGCCGTACACCGGCGCGACGTTGGAGCTGTATGACGACCGGGAGATCTGCTCGGTGAATCTGCTCGGATTGGATTGTGTCACGCTCTTCGAGAGCGCGCTCGGCTTTGCACGGATGTTGAAGGTGGGGGGGAGCACACCGCACGATCTTCTG
>CAZJYH010000685.1:2694-3004 GCA_964549365.1 uncultured Alphaproteobacteria bacterium | reverse complement strand
GACGCCTGGGTGAACTCGAACAGGGCGTCGTACACCTATGACCCAAGCGGTTACACGACTGCCGGCCTGCAGGAAACGTGGGATGCCGGCTCCAGTTCGTGGAAGCCCACGAGCCGGACGAACTTCACGAACAACAGCGGTGGCCACCCGACCGAGGCGATATCGCAGAATTGGAACGACACCACGAGCAGCTGGGTGAATTCCTACAAGACGACCTACACCTACAACAGCGGCGACAAGGTTTCGGTCGTCATCAATGCGATGTGGTCCGTTACGGACTGGCAGAACAGCTCCAGGACAACCAACACGT
>CAZJYH010000685.1:759-2684 GCA_964549365.1 uncultured Alphaproteobacteria bacterium | reverse complement strand
GGCAGCGGGTATCTCACCAACGTGGTGAGCGAAATGTGGGACATGGCCTCCAGCAGTTGGAAGCCGTCGCAGCGGACCGTCTACACCAACAACAGCGGCGGCATGGCCACGCAGTACGTCATACAGCTGTGGAGCGATCCCAACTGGATGGATTTCTACCGGGTCTCGATCACGTACAACTCCGCGAACAAGGCCGAGCAGGAAGTGGCTGAAGTCTGGGCGGGGACCTCGTGGATTTCGTCGCGCAGAAGCACCCACACGTACGACGGCAACGGATACCTCACACATAATCTCGATGAGAACTGGGATTTTGCCACGAGCGGGTGGAAGCAGGCTGCGCAGGTCGACTACACCAACAACAGCGAGGGCGATCCGACGCTGACCCTTGGGCAGAGCTGGAATGCCTCCACGAACGGCTGGGTCAACAGTTTTCGGACCACGATGGTGTACGACGGTGCCTCCGGCGTCGCCCTCGATGCGGCGTCGAACGGATCGCTGAGCGTGTATCCGAACCCGAGCAACGGACAGTTCATCGTCACGTTGAGCGGGGGGCAGGCTTACGGCGCCACGGCGCAGGTGTTCAACGCCATGGGACAGATCGTCCATGAGGCTCGGATTGCCGGCGCGACCTTCGGCCTCGACCTCGCCGGCCGGCCGGCGGGTGTGTATGTCCTGCGCGTGTCGAACGCCGGGAACACGATCGTCGCGCAGCGGAAGCTCGTGGTGACGGGCGCGAAGTGATCGCGACCGAACATCGAGCATGAAGAGACGGAACGGGCGTCGGGAGAAATCCCGGTGCCCGTTCGTTTTGGATCTCGCGCCGTGCCGGTTTTCACTAGGATCGGTTGTTGGATTGAGTATTTTGCAGCCCCCAGACCACACACATCATACGTGGAGATTCAGATGAGCACCGATTCCACCGGCGCCGGTGGGAGATGGCGATACTGCCGATACATTCTCCCTGCCATCGCGCTACTCATGATTGTGTCGGTTCATTCCCTCATGGCGCAGGGCACGAACGTCACCGTCACGCTGACCAAGACCGTCAACGCAACCAGCCCTGTTCCCTCAGGGCAGCCGTTCACGTACACGCTGGCATATAGCTGGTCCGGCGGGGCGCCGGGAACGATCACGATCACCGATCCGGTTCCGCCGGAGTTGGACGTCATCAGCACGCTGCCGTCGTCGTCGATCGTCGGCAATACCGTCACCTTCTCGCTCACCGGCCTGACCGCCACCGCCGGTGCGGGGACGGTGCAGATCAACGCGCGCTTCAAGCCCGGCGTCACCTGCAACAACACCCGCGCCTGCAACACCGCCACGATTCAGGCCGGGCAGGGGCAGAAGGTTTCCTCCAACACGGTCTGCCTGACCGCCTCGGCGCAGAACAAGTGGACCTTCGAGAAGGCGCTGGTTGCCGGGTGCGCGGTCGACAACGATGTGGTCTTCCGCATCTGCGTCATCAATCCCTCCGGCGGCGACATCGGCGGGTTGAACCTGACGAACGTCCAGCTGACCGACGTGCTGCCGCCCGGCGCCGTGGTCACATCCGTGTCGGGTTGGTGGAGCACGTTCACGCAGACGGGAACCACGATTACGTTCGGCGGCGCCGCGAACACGACGCTCACCGTATCGCCGTGGAACTCATGGTACTGCGAGTACATCCACGTCACGTTCCCCTCGCCGACGTTCACGCAGGGGCAGACGGTGACCAACACCGCGCGCCTGGTGTACAAGACGCCGTGCGACACGGTCAAGGGAGGCACGTTCTCCGATACGGCGAACGTCACGCTCTGCGCCGCCAATCCACAGGGATCGTTGTGGAAGGGGCTTTCGATCAACATCTACTACCCCTCCAATCCGTTCTACTATCCGTCGTTCACGCCCGGCTGCTGCGGCTCGTACACGCTCTCGTACTACAACAG
>CAZJYH010000685.1:0-749 GCA_964549365.1 uncultured Alphaproteobacteria bacterium | reverse complement strand
GCGGCAACGTCGCGCAGCCGAACTTCGTGATGGAGGACAACCTTCCACCCACGCTCGACGTTTCGGCGATCCGCACCAACGTGCAGGCGGCCTATGCGCCGGTGACGCTGAAGGTCTACTGTTACAGCGGCGGAAGCTGCGGCGCGACGCCGTGCACAACGCTCGTCTACAACACGCCGGGCCTGCAGACGTTCGTGCCCCCCGTGGGGTGGAATGTCTGCAAGGTGCGATGGGAATACGGCCAGCCGATCGTCATCACGCAATCGGTGGTGAACTATCTGGACGTCTGCGTGCGCAACGCAAGCTATGCGCCGCCGCTCACGCCGGTGACCGCCGGGCAGAACATCATCAACACGGTGACCGCGCAGGCCACCAACCTTCCGCAGATAACGGCGACGCATACCAAACCGGTGGACACGCTGCGGCCGAAGATCCTCGCCACCAAGCTCTTCATGGGTTCGTGCGGCCCGGGCTGTTCGCCGTTGACGGCGGGGCCGTTCGTGCCGGGGAACATCGTTCGCTGGCGCATGGCCGTTGCGAACGTGGGGAACATCGACGCGCTTCCGTGCACGATCACCGATCTGTTGCCGAGCGGCCTGACGTATGTCGGCAACCCGACCTACACGTACGGCACGGTCAACTGGGGCGCGAGCCAGTACAACCCGCCCTGCTGCTCGCTGACGGTGACGGTGCCGTCGCAGATCGGCGGCTCGATCACGACGCCGTCGCCGGGGGATACGAATCTCGTC
>CAZJYH010000684.1:2235-3006 GCA_964549365.1 uncultured Alphaproteobacteria bacterium | reverse complement strand
GTCGATCTCCGACAGGTCGCCGGCAATCAACGCCCCATACATCGGGACGTAGAAACAAAGCAGCACATGGTGTTCGAGGTCCGACGGAGTTTCGCCGAACCGTTCGATCACCTGAAGCGTCCGCGCCGCGGCGGCACGGCAGCGCGCGCGATCGCCGGCATGGAAGAAGTGGTTCATGCGTGCGTTGTACATCCGGATCAACGCCCTGTTCGAAAGCGCGTGCGACTCGTCTGCCAACGGCCCGGCCTCCGGCATCCGTCGCCGTCGTTCCGCGCCCTCCGGGGCGGCCGATATCTCCTGAGCCAGGTGATCGTACTCCAACAGGTTGCTCAACGTGCGGAGCACCGTCTCCTGGTCTGCGGCCACCGCATCGCGTCGCGCGTCGTTGCCGAGTTCGTAGGCGACGTGCCGTTCGTGCTTCAGAACGCGCAACTCCAGCGCGGACTCCTCGTGCCGACGGGCAAGCCGAAGGGCACGTGCAAGGAGATCGGAACATTGCGAATACAGCCCGCGATCGGAGAGCACCTCCACCGCATGCAACAACTCCGCAATGCGCACGCCGCCCGAGGTTCCGGCGTGAAATGCGCGCAGACTTCAACGGATAAGTTCGTGGAGATAGTTCTTCTGAACGGCGAGCTGTCGAGCAAATCTCTCGTTCGCGACAGGATCAGCGCATCTCGGCAACGCGCCCGATGCGGCCCGCAGGCGCGAAGGCGTTCGGCATCACCTGCCGGGTTGCCTCCGCCCCGTAGAATCCGGCGATCTCCTCGT
>CAZJYH010000684.1:0-2225 GCA_964549365.1 uncultured Alphaproteobacteria bacterium | reverse complement strand
CCTCGTACGTCGTCGCGGCGCCCACGACGGCTCGGAGATAGGCATGCGCGCACTGCAGAATGTCCCGTGATACATCCATGCGCTCCTCCCGATTCGTGGAACCCTCGGCGCCGCGGGCCCGCAGACTCCGGCCCCGCGCCCGTAATCGGCGCGGTGAACGGCGGCATGGTGTGGACTGTTGCGGCGTTCATCGATCGTTACGGCCGACGAGTTGCAGCGGCCCGCGGCAGAACCGGCCGATCGAGCGGCGCGCAACCGAATCGACGAAAACCCTTATGTTTGTCCGATCGTATCGGGGCGCCCTGCGGCACGCACGACAGGGACGCCGAGAGCATCTTCTCTACACGCACGCGCAATGAGCCTCTCCGACCAGAACTTTCCGCGACTGATTCTTCCGCCGATCCCCGACCTCCACAAGCTCGAGGTCTACCGCGCAAACGGCGGCTACGAGATGTACAAGAAGGCGTTGACGATGGCTCCGGCCGACGTCATCGAGGAAGTGAAGCGCTCCGGGCTGCGGGGACGCGGCGGCGCATGCTTCCCCACCGGACTGAAGTGGAGCTTCATGCCGAAGGGGAACGACAAGCCGAAGTATCTCTGCATCAACGGCGACGAGTCGGAACCCGGATCGTTCAAGGACCGTCAGATCTTCGAGGACAATCCGCACCTGATGATCGAGGGGATCCTGATCGCAGGCTACGCGATGGGGATCGATACGGCCTTCATCTACATCCGTGGCGAGTACCACAAGTGGGTGAAGATCGTGGAGAACGCCGTGCAGGAGGCCTACGACGCGGGCCTCATCGGCAAGCGCATGACCGAGACCTTCGGCGGCTTCTACTCGATGGAGATGGTGGTACACAAGGGAGCGGGGGCGTACATCTGCGGTGAGGAGACGTCGTTGCTGAGCTCGCTGGAGGGTGACCGCCCGTATCCGCGCGTGAAGCCGCCGTTCCCCGCGCAGATGGGGGCATACTCGATGCCGACGACGATCAACAACGTGGAGACGCTGGCCAATGTTCCGGTGATCCTGCGCATGGGAGGCGAGGCCTACTCGAAGATCGGCGCGGAGAAGCACCCCGGCACGATCCTCCTCGGGATCTCCGGCCACGTCAACAAGCCGGGCGTGTACGAAGTCCCGACCGGGCTTCCGCTCCTCGACATCATCAACGACCTAGCCGGCGGCGTCCCAGGCGGCAAGGCGATCAAGGCGGTGATCCCCGGCGGAACGTCGATGCCGATCATCCGCGGCGACCAGCTCGAAGGGGTGATGATGGACGCCGAGGGATTGAAGGCGGCCGGCTCGGCGATCGGTACAGGCGGCATCATCGTGATGGACGAGGACACGGACATCCCGCACATGCTGCGCCGATTGATCCACTTCTACCATCACGAGTCGTGCGGCCAGTGCACGCCCTGTCGCGAGGGCTGTGGATGGCTGGAGAAGGTGCTCACCCGCGTCGACAACGGAACGGCATCGAGCGCCGACCTCGATCTTCTGGTGGACATCGCCAACAACATCGAGGGGAACACCATCTGCGCGCTCGGCGAGGCGGCGGCATGGCCCACGCGCTTCACGATCACGCGTCTCCGCGAGGAGTTCGAGAAGAAGGTGGGGCCGCAGCATACGCTGCCGGTGCTGAACGTCGTGCACTCGCTCAGGCCGTCGATGCACACCACACCGGCGTAGCCCCCCGCTCCATGTAAAGCTTGCATATGGCACGGGCGTCGGCATAAGTCGGCGCCCGTGTTCGTTCCGGTATCCACCGCGCCGTGCACCACGACATCCCACATCCCATCCCCCTAGGACCGAGGCTCGGCTTCGGAGCCGCCGGGCCGTTTGTTTCCTTCGACGAACGGCCGGATAGAGCAAGGTGGGAGAAGTTGCGGGCCGTCCCTTGCCGTACACTTCGTTCGCCGACGCCGAGCCATCCCTCACCCTTCGTCGCACCCGCACATTTCATTCCGAGCCGACGCTCGATCGTGTCGGATCGGTTATCGTTGCTCGTACCCGCACTCTCCCGCGCGGTGCGCGACGGCCCGACGGCCAGGCATGGGCCTCCGCCGGGCCGTTCGCCCCTCGCGCCCAACAAGTTCCTGCACCACCCCAAATTCGGCGCATCCCATCTCTTCACGCTCCACTGCACGGAATTCCGAGGCCGCACACACGCAAATCATCGGCTTCAGCATGCGCCGCCGTCCCCTTCAAGCATCAGCCCACCGTG
>CAZJYH010000683.1:0-3009 GCA_964549365.1 uncultured Alphaproteobacteria bacterium | reverse complement strand
GGAAGATCCAGAAGCCCGTGGAGGAGGTCGTCGGGTTGCAGATCCTCTCGAAGCTGTACCGGACATCCTCGGCCACCACGCGGCGCCCCTTCCCCTGCGGGAAGCACGGATCGTCGGCGAATCGGGCATCGGAGCGGAGCGTGAAGGTCCAGAGCCTTCCGTCCGGGCTGGTGCTCCAGGAGCGTGCGATCATCGGGATCGGCCGCAATGCCGAATCGAGGCCGACGAGACCGGCGTGGATCTGGTCGCCCGCCCACCACGATGCCCGCGCGTTGATGCGGACCGGGTCGAGCGAGTTGAGATCCTCGGGCTCGTTGTAGAAGAACGTGTTCTTCGGCGTGGACTCGGGTTCTCCGCCGCCGCAGCCGACGAACGGCGTGGCGGCAACGGCGCCGATCAGCGCCGGCAACAGGAAGCGTGTCAAAGAACGAGTGATCGACATCGGATGCCGCATGGTTACTTGTGGCTCGCGTCGAACCAGACGCCGCGCAGATCGCGACGGTCCATGGAGTTGCCGCCGCCGTAGTCGCGCACATAGGGCTGCACGAGGCGGTAGTCCATGTCATGGTAGATGAAGATCATCGGCGCGTCGTTGACGGCGATCTGCTCGGCCTGCCGGTACAGCTTGAATCGCTCGGTGTCGTCGAGCGTGACGAGCGCGCGGGCGTACAACGCATCGAAATCCGGGTTGGAGTAACGCGTGGAGTTGATGGGCGACGGGCCCGATGGGGGAATGTTCTTGCCGTAGAACAGGTTCAGAAAGTTCTCCGGATCGGGGTAGTCGGCAATCCATCCGAGCCGGAAGAGCGGAGCCTTCCCCCCTTCGAGCAGCTCGGTGTGCTGCGCCCACTCCAGCGTGCGCACGTCCACCTTCACGCCGAGCGTGTTGGCCAGCATGCTCTGGATGGCCTCGGCCACCAGCAGATTGCGGCCGCCGCCGGAGTTGAGCTGGATGGTGACGGCGGGGAAGCCCTTGCCGCCGGGATAGCCGGCCTCGGTCATCAGCGCCTGCGCCTTCGACGGGTCGTAGGAATATCCGGTGATCCCCTTCGAGTCGTACGCCGGCAGCGAGCCGGGGACGAGGCCGTGAACGGCCGGGCCGGCAGCCTGCCCCTGGAGCACGAACTTGATGATCTTCTCGCGGTCGATGGCGTAGTTGAACGCCTGACGCACGCGCCTGTCCTTGAACTCCGGGCTGGTGCAGAGCATGCCGTAGAACTGCGTCGAGAGCGCGGGCACCGTGAAGATGCGGTACTTCGTATACTCCGGGGTCACCTTGCCGTTCTCGTCGATCACCTTGCGGAAGTACTCCGTCGGGATGCGATACGATTCCTCCAGCCGTCCCTCGTTGAACGCCTGAATCTGCTGGCGCTCATCCTTGATGAAGCCGCACTTCACGCCGTCCAGATACGGGAGCTGATTGCCGTCGGCATCCTTCCCCCAGTAGTTCGGATTCCGCTTCAACGTGACGCCCTGGTCCTTCTCCCACTTCTCGAACACAAACGGGCCGGTGCCGACGAGGTTCTTGAAGATGTCCTGCCCGAAGTGCTGCACGGCCTCCTTCGGGTAGATGTAGCAGAAGCCGAGCGCCGGGTAGAACTTGAACGCCGCGAACGGCACCTTCAGTTCGACCGTGAACGTGTAGTCATCGACCGCCTTGAAGCCGCTGACGCCCTCGGCCGGAACCGGGATCTTGCCGGCGGAGCCGGTTGCATCGTAGTATTCCTGCGCGCCCTTGACCTTGTCGGTGAAGTATGTGGCCCCCGAGGTCGTGGCGCGCGCGTCGAGGATCCGGTCGAAGCAGTACTTCACGTCCGACGCCTTCATCTCGCGCCCCTTGCCGTTCGGGAAGCAGGGGGAGTCGTGGAAGAGCACTCCCTTGCGGAGGTGGTACGTGTAGATCAACCCGTCCTGACTCATCTCCCACTTCTCGGCGAGCTCCGGCACGAGCGACAGCGTCGAGTCGAAGTCCACGAGCAGCTCGGCCACCTGATGCACTACATGGTGCGAGGAGGCGTCGTTCAGGCGCACGGGATCGAGCGTCTTGATCTCCTGCACTTCGTTTGTGTGGTAGATGCCGCCGTACTTCTTTCCGCCCTTCGCGTCGCGAAGCTCAACGGTCTCTTCGGTGCCGCATGAAACAAGCAGCAGTGATGCTACGCTACACGCAGCCATGAGCGTGAGAACGGAGGAGAGCGGGCGAAGTCGGTACGAAATGAAGTTCAAGATCAAAACGAAGAATAAGTTGTCGGATACCACGTGTCGGCGCGATTCGGATAGGGAATCCATGCAACGCGCCGTTGCACGGCAAACCAGGCGAGCGGTTCAATCGGACCGGGCAAAGATCGGCCCGTCAGGGTGCGATTGCAAGCGTTGTGATCCTTAAATTTTTGTCATTGAAGCCCGATTTCACGCGCCTTCGGGGCGATTTGCCCCCCATTCGGCACGGAAACGCGGAGTAACGCAACACACATGCAACAGCCCGAACGAATGGTGCAGTCCCCGGCACGCCGGGAAGCCGAGGGAGATTTCGTCCCGCGACTCGGCGCGGGATGTCTGATGCTGCTGGGAGGATCGATCGTCGCGATGGGGATGGTCCTCTATTTCGGCAGAGGACGGCTGGACATTCTCGGCGGGCTCTTTTATCTGGCGGTCGGTGCCGGGTTCCTCGGAACGGGCCTCTTCTGGTTCCGGTACGCGGCGCAGCAGGAGCGCGCGCGCCGCGATCTGTTCGAGGAGAAGTCCGTGTTGAGCGTCGCGGCCCGGCACGGGGGATACGCCACGACGGCGCAGATCACGCTGGAGACACAGTGCACGGCCGCCGAGGTGGAGGAGGCCGTTGCCCGCCTCTGCCGCCAGGGCCTTGCCTGCGCCGAGTTCGATGAAGACGGTGCGGTGCGATATCGGTTCGGCGGGCTGATAGGGCGGGGAGCGTGAGGCGTGCAGCGTTGAGCGTGCAACGTTGTGCGTGGACTGCCACGTTCCAAGTTCCAAGTTCCAAGTTCCAAG
>CAZJYH010000682.1:0-3030 GCA_964549365.1 uncultured Alphaproteobacteria bacterium | reverse complement strand
TGCTCGACACCTGGTTCTCCTCCTGGCTGTGGCCCTTCTCGCTGCACGGCTGGGGAACCCCGGAGAAGAACGACCGCGATCTGGCGTACTTCTATCCCACCGATCTGCTCGTCACCGGCCCGGACATCATCTTCTTCTGGGTGGCACGTATGATCATGGCCGGCTTCAAGTTCATGAAGGGGGAGCCGAAGGCCGACGGCACGCCGCGCACGGAGCCGGCGGACCTGATCCCGTTCAAGCACGTCTAC
This sequence comes from uncultured Alphaproteobacteria bacterium, assembly GCA_964549365.1. GTDB lineage: Bacteria > Bacteroidota > Ignavibacteria > OLB7 > OLB7 > JAFDZV01. The sequence goes on along the minus strand of CAZJYH010000682.1, from coordinate 2,782 downwards.
TTCACGTCGCTGCTGCGCGACGCCCAGGGACGCAAGCTCTCGAAGTCCCTCGGCAACTCGCCCGATCCCCTCGCGGTGATCGACGAGTACGGCGCCGACGCGCTCCGTTTCACGATCGTCTACCTGGCGCCGACCGGGCTCGACGTCCGCTTCGAGACGAAGATGTGCGAGGTGGGACGCAACTTCGCGAACAAGCTCTGGAACGCCGGACGCTTCCTGCTGATGAAGCGCGAGGAGGTGCTGGGCACGGATGCAGCCGAGGCGCCCGCGTCGCTCGACGATCTGGAGCCGATCTCCTCCACCGATCGCTGGATCCTCTCCCGCTTCCACTCCGCGCTCGCCGAGGTGGACGCCTCGCTCGACGGCTTCCGGATCAACGAGTACGCGAAGGTGCTGTACGACTTCGTCTGGCGCGACTTCTGCGACTGGTACGTGGAGTTGCTGAAGACGGAGATCGCGATCGCGGAGGATCCGGCGAAGGCGCACGGCATGATGCGCTTCGCGATGGGACTGTTCGACGCCACGCTGCGCATGGTGCACCCGGTGATGCCGTTCGTCTCCGAGGAGCTGTGGCACGCGCTGGCCGGGCGTGCGGCGGGCGACTCGATCTCGGTGCGTGCGTTCCCGGAGCTTCGCGCCGATCGGATCGATCCGGACGTGGAGCGGCAGTTCGCGCTGATCCAGGAGTGCGCCGAGGCCGTGCGGCGGATGCGGAGCGAGGCGAACGTGCCGCCCTCGAAGAGCGTGGACGTGACGATGAAGCCGGGGACCGAGGAGGACGCCGCCACCCTGCGCGAGGCGTCGGCGCTGCTCCGCAGGCTGACCCGCATCGAGAACCTCGGGCTTGCCGCCGACGGCGAGAAGCCGACGCTCTCGGCCACCGAGGTGGTGCGCGGCGTGGAGGTGCACGTGCATCTGGAGGGGTTGATCGATGTGGAGAAGGAGCGCGCCAAGACGGAGAAGGAGATCGCGCGCCTCGAAGGGCAGGTCCGCGCCGTCGAGGGGAAGCTCGGCAACGAGAAGTTCACCGCGAACGCCCCGGCCGACGTGGTGGAGGCCGAACGCACGAAGCTGCAGACCTACACCGAGACGCTGGAGAAGCTCCGCCGGACGCTCGAGCTGTACGGGTGAGGGGAGCGTTGAGCGTGATGCGTGCAGCGAGGTCAGCGTTTCAAGTGCAACGTTCAAAGTTCAAAGTTCAACGTTCAACGTTCAACATGCAAAGTTCAACGTGCAACGTTCAAAGTTGGGGGGCGTTGAGCATCGTTCAGCGTGAAGCGTGGGCACGGCGTGTGGTGCGTACTCGGTATGGTTGCTGGTTTGCCCCGATCGAGCCCCGAAGGGGCGACAGGATATAGCCGGGTGCGTAAGCGCCCGGTGAGTACGTGTAGCCCTTGCGCGCAAAGCCCTGAAAGGGCGACACCCCACGGCGTGTAGCGTGAGATGCGACGTCACGCTCCGAGTGCCACATTCGACGGCGTGCACATCGTGGGGAGCGTTCAATCGCCGAGCTCCAAGTCCCAAGCTCCAAGCACTCCCCGGCCGAACGAACACGACATGAAGCTGTATACTCGCAAGGTGTACGGCTTCTTTCGTTTCGTGTGCCTTGTCTTGGCGGCTTTGTGCCTTCGCGTGAGATCCGCCCCACCGTCCGAACGAACTCACCGCAGAGGACGCGGAGGAACGCAGAGAAGAACTCTCCGCTTCCTCACAACATTGTCATCGAGCGCGACCGTCGTTGTAATGAACGGCCTGTCATCGAGCCCATCGTGCACGCGCAGACGGCTCCGGCACGGCACCGGGTACGCGGCTCCGGCATTCGATCGCGAGGCGTCGAACGGCTGCCCCGCGTGCGCAAACAATTAATTCTCCGTCAGACTCCATCACAACGCTTGACGCGGTGGCGCGTTATGCGCTATACTGCATCCTCGCACGGCGCCGGCGGCGCGGCTTCGCGGCCGTTCAACTCGCGGGCGCCGGGGCCGTCGGAGCACGGTATCCCGAAGACGGCATGTAGCGCGCAACTCTCAGAAATCGGTGGACGACATGCAGAGCAGAATTCTCTCGACGCTTCTTCTTCTCCTGGTGGCCGGGACCTACGCGTGCGCGCAGGAGGGGGAGCAGCAGGACTCGGTGCCGAGGATCCGCATCGACACGATCACGCCGACGCTCGGCACGCCCTTCACGATCGAAAAGGCCGAGGGGCTCGACCTGCGCTTCGTGCCGCTTCTGAAACGGCTCGCGGCCGACGGCTGGGGGCAGGATTGGCTGACGAAGCACTTCACCGACAAGCGCACGGTCTACATCCCGAAGATGACGATCGTGAAACCGCGCTCGAAGACCGGCTCGGACAAGTCGGCATACGCATGGGTGAACACCCAGGAATCGGCCGACGCCTGCATCGCGTTCCTGGCGAAGTACGACAAGATCATCCGGGGGGCCGAATCGGCCTACGGCGTGGATCGCGAGACGATCGCCGCGCTGCTCCGCTGCGAGACGCGGCACGGAACGGTCACCGGCAACTACCACGTCTTCAGCGTCTACGCATCGATGGCGCTGATGGACCAACCGGCCAACCTGCGCAAGAGCCTGGAGCGCGCACGGCAGACGCTGAAGGATCGCGGCGCGAGCGAAGGGGAGATCCAAGCGGAGGTGGAGTGGATTCGCGCGCGCGCCGGCACGCGATCGAAGTGGGCCTACAAGGAGCTGGTGAACCTGTTGAAGATCGATCGCCAGGGACACGCCGACGCGCTCGGCATCTACGGCTCGTGGGCCGGCGCGT
>CAZJYH010000681.1:1908-3039 GCA_964549365.1 uncultured Alphaproteobacteria bacterium | reverse complement strand
GGACGCTGCGCCGCGCCGTCGAGTCCGCGATCAACGACGAGTTCGAGCGCATCGCGGGGTTCAACGGGCTGGCGGCTTCGGTGAGATATGGTTGATGGTGGGGCGTTGCGGCGAAATCGAGTGGCTCTCGTGTACGTGGCGGGTTGCGAGTCGCGGGTGGCGGGTTTGCTTCGCGGCCTTTGCGGCTTCGCGGTGGAATCGTGTTGGACGGCGAGGCCTCGTCTGCTTCCGGATCATTCGATCGAACATGGATTCTCATTGAGGGGCGCGATCATCACATGCGGAATTCAGCGCACGCTTGATACGCCTCGATGTATTGGAATACAAGTTGAAAGCAACAAAGAATAGCATTAGCGCAAATCCACCCAGAACTGTCGAGAAATGCCGGAATATCGCCTCAATTCCAAATGCGAATGGTAGTACGCCTATGACCACAACTATCATGCTCGACTCAGTTCCGCCAGTCTCGAGAATCTTTGGATTGACGATCACGAGATCAAGTAACATAACTTCGATTATCAAAAAAGGAAGAGCCAATCCGAAACAATACACGGCAACGGTCAGTGGAATCTCCAGAGATTGGACTGAAACAAGCTGGAGAATCGCCACAACACTGACAGCAGCCATTCCGAGGAATTGCTGCTGTACTCGTGGGGCATGCGATATATCATCAACCTCATCCTCTCGAGTCTTGTCGAGTGATGTAGCTCGTCTTCCATCAATTCCTTTGCGTCTCTCTCACTTTCGATTATGATATTCCACTTTCAATCCTAGCAGATAACAAACGTTGCGACAGCGATATGAGCAAGTTGGCACAACATACAAACACGTTGCAAGGCACCTACGATCTACTTACCCAAACAACCCCCCGAACTTCTCCGCCATCGAATAGTGTCCGTCGGCCGTGATGATCACATGATCGAGCACGCCGACATCGAGAATCTTGCCGGCCGCGACGATCTGGCCCGTGATCTGCATGTCGTGCGGAGACGGCTTCAGATTGCCCGATGGGTGATTATGCGCAACGATGATGTTCCGCGCGCCGAGAAGCAGCGCGTTGCGGAAGAGAACCTTGCAATCCACAAGGCTATGGTCCTGCGTGCCGGAGGAGAGCAGCTTATACCCCACGAT
>CAZJYH010000681.1:0-1898 GCA_964549365.1 uncultured Alphaproteobacteria bacterium | reverse complement strand
ATGTCGTCCGCCTGGTTCAATACCAGCATCACAACGTGCTCCTGGTCATCATCGAGTGTGTCGAAGATCGCGCGGAGCACGGCGATCATATCGGCCGGATCGCCTCCGAGGGTGTTGAGATGGAGATGTGTGTCGGTCACCCGTCCTTTGGAGATCTTGAGTTGTACCGTTCGGATACTGGCTCGATAGATCGTCGCTCGGCTGGTGAGGTTCTGAATCGCTCGCATGAATCCCTCCGCAACCGCTATCCATGGTCGGAAACACGGCGCAGGCTGCTATCGCAACCGCCTGGAGCGAATCACCAACTCCCTTGCCAGATCTTTCTCGATGTACGTCAGCGCAACACTCGCGAGGTTCGAGGGAGCGGCCTTTCCACGGATCCAATCGGAGACCGTGGCCTCTCGAACACGCAACAGCCGCGCGAGATCGACCTGGCCGATGCCGTGTTGGTCACAGAGCCGCCGGACGTCATCCCCTGTCCAATCTTTCGTCTGATCGAGCATGGCTCGAATCTACACGAACCGGATCGGCGCTGCAACTATTAGTTTGGGACAAAGTTACGGAAGCGGAAGAGTCCATATAAGAACAATCTTGCGGAACCGGAAGCCGCTTGCGGTTCCACATCCATACTTCATCCATTCATAATTCATACTTCATTCACAACGCCCCGCAGCGTGGTACAACGGAAAATCGTGCGTCAGTCCCTCCCCTTTTCCAAAGGGGAGGTCAGGAGGGGTTTTGTGGAGGCAGTACGTTACCGTTGTCGCCGCCCGGTGAACTCTCTGCCTCCCCGTTGAACTCCCCCCGGCCCCCTCTTTGGCAAAGAGGGGGAGAAGATCCGAGACTCCCGTACTCACCCGTCATCCTTCTCTTCCTCCCGTCACAGCGGCGTCAGCATGATCGTCCCGATGCGGCCGGTCGCGCGATCCATCGTGTTGAGATACGTGTCGCGGATCGCCGCGTCGTCACGCAGATGCTGGAGGATCATCCCGTTGTCCCACGCAACGTCGCGCGCGGCGCGGATGCTCCACATCGACACGAGCTTCGCCACATCCTTCATGTTCTCCAGGGCTTCGCCGATAACGCCGGTGGCGAGAAACTCCAGCGCGATCGGTTCGACTGCCTCCAGCACGTTGTTCACCGCCTGAAAGTCCGTGTGCTCCGGGCTTCCGAGCTCCAGTGTGGTCCCCGTCTCCGTGCACGTCTGTACCAGCGCGGACGGCAGATCGTGGTTGATGTGCGCGTTCATGCCGGCCAGCGCGAACTGCAGGCGCAGCAGCTTCTCCGAGCGGGCGTTGAAGAGCGCCGCCCATGCGCGCGGCACGCTCGGGCGATTCGTGTACCACGTTCCGAGCGCGGCGAAGAAAAGGTTCGCGAAGACGACGTCCAGCCGTTCCAGCCACGCCGGACGCCCCCACACGGCTCCGGCCGACGCGGCGCGGACCCCCTCGGTCACCTTCAGATAGAGCAGGTTGAACCACTTCACCCCGTCGTCGGCGGCGAGCAGCATGTCCAGCTCCGTCATCTTGTCGATCACCTCCTGAATCGAACCGGCCGGCGCGCCCGTGATCTGAACGATCTGCGCCACGCCGAGAGCGGCGGTGATGGGATTGTCCTCCGGCATCGTGTCTCCTGCTGAATGTTGAGTCGATGGAAGCCGCACGGATCGCGGGTGCACGAGCTGTCCGAGTGCGGGCGGAACCGGCGCCAATCTGGCCCACCGTGCGATTCCCTGCAAGCGTTCGGGCAACGGTTCACCTGTCCTCGCTCGCCACGTCGTTCTCGAACATCCCTCACGCAACGGCGCAAAGCCGTAAGCAACGTCATGTCCCAGGAAGAGAAGAGTACGGGCACTGCATCGCCGGGCTCCACTCGCGGTTCCGCATGTATCATTCATC
>CAZJYH010000680.1:0-3039 GCA_964549365.1 uncultured Alphaproteobacteria bacterium | reverse complement strand
ATCGATCCGCGAGCGAGGAGTTCTTCATCGATCCGTTCAATTCCGGCACCGTGCTCAACTACAGCGATTGCCGCCGCCTGCTGCGCGACATGAATGTGGACTTCCGCCCGGAGTTCCTGGAGCCGATCACCAACCGCAAGACCGTCGGCCGGATGCTGCGCAACCTGATCGACATCTACCGCACCGCCCATCCCGCGTCCGCCGTCGGGCTGGAGGAGATCTTCAAGGAGTTGATCCCCGACGCCGGAAACGAACCGCCGAGGAACGGAGGGGCCGAGGAAGCGTGACGGACATCGTAATCTGAAAGGGTGAGGGGTAACACGGCACACTTCATCTTCGGCGCCCCGGGGTGCAAGATCGGGCACGTCATCCGTCGACGTATCGATGAGACGGCACACTCCACGTCCCCTCGACGCCCGCTACGCCGTCGCTCGCTTGCGCCGCACAAGCCACCGCACCAGGAAGAAGATGCCCACCGCCGCGATGACGCATGTCACCACGATGCCGTAGCGATCGAGGATGGCTTCACCCTCGCGCCAGTTGTTGCCGAGGAAGGCGCCGAACTCAATGACGAGGATGTTCCACACGAGCGCGCTGACGGCGCACAGGATTGTGGTGCGCAGGATCCGAAGGTTCGACATCCCGGCGAAGAAGCTCACCACCGCACGCGTGCCGGCCATGAAGCGGTTGGCCACGATCACCCAGTAGCCGTATTTGTCGAACCACTTGTCCACCTTCGCTACCGCCCCCTTCGACAGGAACGCTATCCGTCCGGAGTCCACCCAGCGGCGCCCGTACCGACGCCCCAGCAGGAATGCCGTGAGGAAGCCGAGCGTGCTGCCGGTGGTGGCGATGACGATTGCGGGAACGTGGCCGATGGTGCCGATCCCGACGAGCGTCGCGATGAAGAGCATCAGCACATCGCTCGGGGAGGGCGGGAAGATGTTCTCCACGTACGCCACCACGAAGAGTGCGGCGTACAGGCCGATGGGCGGAAGCCCATGCAGCCATGTGATGATGCTCTCAACCGATGGCATTGGTTTCCTTCGATGCTGCTGATGACTCGCGTGTCGGGGCGTCCGGCGCACGGCCGGGCGGTTCAGTGTATCAACGCGAACGCCCGGCACGATGTTGCACGATGCCGGGCGTTGAAGCCTTCGGAATTGTAGCTCGATGTTACTTCGAGCGCTTGGCCAGGTCCGCCATCATTGCGCGATAGCCCTTCTTGTCCAGGGTCTTCAGCGCCTTGGCCGTGGCCTTCACCTTGATCCAGCGCTTCTCGTCTTCCAGCCAGATGCGCTTGGTCTGCAGGTTCGGCAGGAACCGGCGGTTGGTGACGTTGTGCGCGTGGGAGATGCTCCCACCGTATGTCGGGCCCAGCCCGGTCAACTCGCAACGACGTGCCATAGTTGTTCGTACTCCTTATCTCAATGCGTATGTTGATATCGTTTTTACAAAGAACACAAAGTTAGACAAGCAGGCCGACGGCGCCAAACGGAAAGTGAGACCGATTTCTTGCCAAATCATTACACAGCGCGGGGCCCTCGATGCCGGCTGAGTTGCTGAACGGCGCCGATGCGCCCGGCCGTGAACGGGCTGTCGCGCGCGCGGCCGAGTTGCTGCGCGGCGGTCAGCTGGTGGCGTTTCCGACCGAAACGGTCTACGGCCTCGGGGCCGACGCGCTGAATCCCGTCGCCATCGCCGCCGCGTTCGAGGCGAAGGGACGTCCCGCGGACAACCCGTTGATCGTGCACGTGCACGATCTCGAGGCTCTGGAACGCTGCGCCGCACCGGACGCGATCGCGCGCGATCGGCTTGCACGCATCGCCGCCGCGTTCATGCCGGGGCCGATCACCGTGGTGCTTCCGGCCGCCCCCGCGATCCCGGCGATCGCCCGCGCCGGCCTGCCGACCGTGGCGCTCCGCATTCCGGATCACCCGCTCGCGCTGGAGCTTCTTGCCGCCACCGGCCCTTTAGTGGCCCCGTCGGCGAACCGTTCCGGCAGGCCCAGCCCCACTACCGCCGCGCATGTGCTCGAGGATCTCTCCGATCGTATCGCCGCCGTGCTCGACGGCGGCCCGTGCCGCGTTGGGCTGGAATCCACCGTGCTCGATCTCAGCGCCGAGCGGCCCGCGATCCTGCGTCCGGGGGAGATCGACGCAGCCGCGATCGAACGCGTGCTCGGCGAGGAACTTGTCGCGCCGGGCACCGGCGCCGACAGGCCGAAGGCCCCGGGGATGAAGTACCGCCACTATGCCCCCGCCGCCCACGTACGGCTGCTGATCGGTCGGCAGCCGCCGAGACCCTCCTCGCTCCCCGCCGGCTGCATGGTGCTGACAACGCCCCGGCACGCCGAACGCTTCGCGAGCTGCGACGTGCGGCCGCTTCGCGCGGACACGCTCTACGCACTCTTCCGCGAGGCGGACCTGCGGGGCCTGCGCGAGATCGTGATCTACGCGGAGCCCGGGGAGTTGGGCGATGCGCTGCTCGATCGCGTGCGCAAGGCGGCCGAGGGATAGCGCGCATCGGGCTGCGTCTCCGCACGTGCTCGCGTCGAGGCGTGCCGGCATTCGGTGCGCCTGCGTTCGGCACAACAGTTCCGCGGCGCGGTACGTTCGATTCATTCACTCGAGAACATGCATCCATCCCATATCCTGATTCTCCGGCACGTTTTGCGCGGCCGTTCAGCTCTGCACCGAGTCATGCTCGTGATGATTGCGGCCGCGTTTCCGTTCGGCTCGCACGCCCTTGCACAGAGTATCCCGGTGCCGACGGTCGACTCCCAGGCCGTGCGCGATGTTGCGTACCTGACCTCGTTCGCAGTGCATGGGCGCGGCTATTATCACGGCGGTCACGACTCGGCCGCGCGCTTCATCGCCCAGCGGTTCAAGGCGCTGGGGCTGGAGGCGCTTGGTGATGACTACATGCAGGCGTTCCCCATGCGCGTCAACGAGTTTCCCGGCAACGCGGCGCTCACCGTCGCTGGCGCTCCGATCCATCTCGGCGTCGACTGGTTGCCGAGCGACTGGAGCGGATCGG
>CAZJYH010000679.1:0-3042 GCA_964549365.1 uncultured Alphaproteobacteria bacterium | reverse complement strand
TTCCGCCACCGGCACGCCGCCGGGATTGAACTTCTCCGCGGGAACCGTCATGCTGCCGACATCGGTCCCCAGCTCGGCCTGATAGATGCGCGTATCGACGTTCTTGTCGGCGTCGATATCGGCACTGTCGGGACCAAGTTCATTCTCCGGCCGCTTGGGATCGGCGATGTGGGAGACGATGTATTCCAGCTTCGCGACGTCGTCGCCGTGCACGACTTTGCTGCCGACCTTGCTTTCCGCCTTGGGATCACCGACAGCAACGAAGACCGCGTAGGTACGGTTCTGCTTCTCCGGATCCTTGGCGTCGAGGACAATGTTGTCCTTCAGCGTCGTCGTGATGCCGGAGACGCCCTGGCCTGTCTGCAACTGCGAAAGGATCGTCTGTACGATTCGAATCGCTTGTTGCTGCTGCTTCCGAAGGTTCTCTTCGGCCTCATCGCGCTCGATGAAGATGATCAGCAGTTCGAGAATGACAGCAAGGTACAATACGAAATAGACCTTGCCTGCTCCGCCTTTGGACATACCTTACGTTCCTTTCTCGTGAAGAGAGGAGTGAATATCAGTTGCGGTCGCGAAGATCAACCGGGATGATGTTCTTTGCAACAAGATAGGAAGTATTCTTGCTCGCGATAGGATGCGACGCCAGGTACTCGATATTGGGGTGGAGAGCACCACAGCATGTACCATGTTGAAGGTTCTGGAGCGGGCAGGCCGAGCAGTGGTGATGTGTGCGATCATCCAGCGCTTCCGATGTCCTGCCGGTCCATCTGTAGGATGCGTCCACGATGCCGCGGCGGTTCGTACGGGAACAGCCCACGGCGTTCCGTCAAGGACGCACGTTCGGATTGCGAAGCGATAATACAGCGGGGCCGCGCAACAAATCAAGAAAAAACTTCACAGGTCGTCACCATCCGGCCTCTTCATGTGTCATTATCTCTTATGAGCCTTTATGGAAGCAGCCGCAGGTTGGCAAACTTCAGCATGAGTTGCTTCTTTCCGGCCTTGTCGAAGCGCACGGTCAGCTTGGTCTGATCGCCGCGTCCCACGATCTGCTCCACCTTCCCCTTGCCGAACTGTTGATGGTAGACCATCGAGCCCACCTGCAGGCTCTTGGGGGTCTGCGAGTAGTCGTCGGGGGAGGTCTGCGACTCGATCTCCGGGGGCGTGCGCTGCTGCGGCGCCCGTGCCGCCGGCGTGCGAGGGGTGCGGGCCGTCATGCTGTAGCCGGCGCTCGACGGTCGCGGCGGCGCGGTCGCGTTGAACTCCAGCAGTTCGTCGCGAATCTCGTTCAGGAATCGGGAGGGCGTCGGGTAGCTCAGTTCGCCGAAGCGATATCTCCGCTCGCATGTCGTCAGGTACAGCTTCTGCTTGGCGCGCGTCACCGCAACATAGAACAGGCGGCGCTCCTCCTCCAGATCCTCCTCCATCTGCGCGGAGTTCCCCACCGGGAACAACCCCTCCTCCAGGCCAACGACGATCACCACCTTGAACTCCAGCCCCTTGGCCGAGTGGATGGTCATCAGCGTCACACGCTCGGCCGCAGAGTCGTAGCTGTCGGCATCCGAAAGCAGTGCGATCTCCTGCAGGTACTGGCCCAGCGAGTTCTCCGGGTTCGCCTCGGTGTACTCGGCGATGTGTGAGAGGATGCGCTGCACGTTGTCCCACCGCGCCACCGCCTCGGGCGTCCCCTCATCGCGATAGCTCTGCAGCAGGCCGGACTCGCTGAGCAGCGTTCGCGCCAACTCGGCCGGCGGCATGTCGCCGATGTGGTTGCGATACAGCTCGATCATCTCCGCGAACTTCGCGAGCACCGTCCCCACACGGGGCGTCAGATCGGGGACGCGCTCCGGGTGCCGCGCCGCGGCGAGCAGCGGGATCCCCTGCTGCTGCGCGAACAGACGCAGGCGCTTCAGCGACGTCTCCCCCACGCCTCTCGCGGGCGTGTTCACCGCGCGAAGGAACGACTCATCGTCCCGCTCATTCACCACCATCCGGATGTACGCCAGCGCATCCTTCACCTCACGACGCCGGTAGAACGCAACGCCGCCGACCAGGCCGTACGGGATGTTCGCGCGGCGCAGCGCGTCCTCCACCGACAATGACTGCGAGTTGGTGCGATACAGCACCGCGACATCATTGTAGGACTTCCCTTCACGCGCCTCGCGCATCACGATCTTCACCACTTCGTCCCCCTCGTCGCGCTCGTCGCGCAACGCCAGCACCCGAACCTTCTCCCCCTCCTGATTGTCCGTCCAGAGCGTCTTGTCGATGCGCTGCCGGTTGTTCTTGATCACGTCGTCGGCGGCGGCCAGGATGTTCTTCGTGGAGCGGTAGTTCTGTTCGAGGCGGAAGATCTTGTAGTCCGGATAGTCCCGTTCGAAGTCCAGGATGTTCCGGATGTCGGCGCCGCGGAATCGGTAGATGGACTGCGCGTCGTCACCAACCACGCAGATGTTCCGATGAAGGGCGGCGAGGATCTGCACCACCACGTACTGCGCGCGGTTTGTATCCTGATACTCGTCGATGAGGATGTAGCGGAATTGCTCCTGGTAGCGGCGGGCGGTCTCGGGGAAACGCTGGAACAGCTCGATCGTCCGCACGAGCAGATCGTCGAAGTCCATGGCGTTGCTAGCGCGCAGGCGCCGCTCGTAGCTCTCGTAGACCAGCGCCACCTTCTCCTCCAACTGATCGGTGGCGCGCGAGCGGTACTGCGTCGGGCTCACCATCGCATTCTTCGCGGCCGACACGCGGCTGTGAATCATCTTCGGCGAGAAGTCCGTGGTGCTGATCCCGAACTCGGCCATCGCGGCGCAGGATGCGGCTGAACACCGAGTGAAACGTTCCCATCCACAATGGGCGGGCGCGCTCCTCGCCCACCAGGTGCGCGATGCGCTCCTTCATCTCGCCGGCCGCCTTGTTCGTGAACGTCAGCGACAGGATGCGCCACGGATACGTTCCCTGCGCCAGGAGATAGGCAACCCGATACGTGAGCACGCGCGTCTTGCCGGACCCGGCCCCGGCCACGATCAGCACCGGCCCCTC
>CAZJYH010000678.1:0-3046 GCA_964549365.1 uncultured Alphaproteobacteria bacterium | reverse complement strand
CCTTTTGTCGGGCGGCGCCGGCACGGTCACTGTCTCGACCGTCTCGGCGATGCACAGCCGTGTTCGCGGCGTGGGCTTCACCAACGAAAACACCTGCCTCGGCGCGGACGTCAGCCCCGACGCCGGCGGCAACACCGTCACCTTCAATGGATTACCGCTCCGATCGTACACCGGAAACGGGCTCGTTGATCACACCCTCACGCTCAGCGCCGGCAGCACGCACATGCACCACAACGGCGGGATGAACGTGATGAGCATCACCGGCCCGTGGGGGAACTTCACCGACAGCATGGCAAGCCCATCGGCGAAAACCCAGATCACCGGGATTGCACCCGGTGACACCGTACACAAGGCGACGGGCTTCACGCTCGGATGGTCACCGACCGGCGACGGCGCGGCCGTGGCGGTCTCGGTGGGCGATACCGGGCGCGGCGCCCGCGACTGCGGCATCAAGTCCTTCACCGCGGACCCCGGCGGCACCGTCACCTTCAGCCCCGCCGATCTGGCCTGCCGGAACACCGGTCAACTCACCGTCACGGTCGACCGCGGCTACTACCGCCGCGACACCGTTGCGCCGAAGCGCTACCTGAACGTCGTCGTCAGTTCGTCGGAAACCGTCGTGGTGTATCTCGCGCCGTAGCTCGTCCCGCGCCGCAGCCATGTCCCGAATGTGACCGCCCGGCCTGAACAAGCCGGGCGGTAGGCTTGCCGACTCATCCGCACCGCATCACGCCGACACCGGAAGTGCGGCAGGCGACAAAAGCGCACCGGTGTCCAAGCACGTATCCTCGAGCCGACTCACGACCCATGCCCTGCACCGCACATTCTGTAGAGCAGGACGACATTAGAAGAAGCTCTCCAATGCGTTGTAATGCCGAACGTCGCCACGAACTGAAACGATCGAACACAACCACTTTCACATGACGCGCTATCGAACGATTCGGAGAGCGCGAACGACAGTGAGCTTCGGCCCGACGACGCAACGCAAAAAATACAGTCCTTCGGGCAAGCCGGCTGTTTGCAGAACAAACTCTCCAACTCCGTCAACGACCTGCATTCGCCGCCTCTCCTGCAGCACACACCGCCCCCCAACATCAAACAACGCAACTTCCAAATCATCGAGATGCGCCGATTCCAGGCCCTCAACAGAGATGTCCACATCCGATCGCGCAGGATTCGGAAAACACTTGATGGTTGGCTGACGATCACCCCAAAGACCCGAAGCGTCTACGATCGAAGCAGGCCCGACATCCACACTGCGTCTGAGAAAAAACTCCGTGCCGCCAATAAAGACGCTTGCGCTGTCCGGGAATGCAATGCTCGACAGCGAGACTCTCAAATCATTCTGCGTCAACGGGTACGGTTCATCAGCATTCCACGTATGCCCACCGTCCCTTGTTGTGAGTATCGTGGTTGCCTCGCCAACAGCAAAGCCGACGGAACTGTTCAGAAAACGCACCACGTTTAGCGTGTAGGGAAGCTTCGGCGTCGACGCTCTTGCCCAGCTGACCCCTCCGTCGGAAGTGCGCAAAACCGTGCAACTATCACCAACAACGAAACCATTCAGCGAATCGCGGAAATACATCCCGTACAATCGCACGGACTGATCCCCCAACTTCGTCCAGTTATCCCCACCATCCGTAGTGCGCAATACAAAACCATAGAGATCCGACTGACTGGTACCGAACGTTCGGTTTGCCGTAACAAAACCGACGCGGCGATTAACGACGAACACCTTGCTCAACGCCATATCCTGCGACGTACGCAACTGATAGCAGCGCGACCATCCCTCCCCTCCATCGGTGGTTCGCCAGACAATCGAATCACCGACAATGAATCCGTTATAACGATCGACAAATGACATGTCGACGAAGTTATTAACACCGACAGGTTGTTCCATCGAAGTCCAGGTCATGCCACCATCTGTAGTTCTCTCTTTGACACCTCCAAGGCCAACCACAAAGCCGCTGTCCGGCGACGAAAAAAACAATCCGTATATCTCTCCCAACGCATTATTTGTAGGGGCAGACGGAATCCATGTATTTCCAGCATCCGTCGATTTCAGTACGAGCCCTTTCTGCGAGGCCACGGCAAAGGCGACACTCGGCGTAACAAACTGCACCGCAGATATGAATTGATTGCGCGTCGGACAGTAACTGCGCACCTGCGATGTTTCCCATCCGTCATCTGTTGCAAGAATGATTCCGGGCGTCCCGACAACAATGCCACGATCCATATTGATATGGGAAAGCGCATGAAACGCGGAAAACTGCCCCGCCAGGGCATCGAGACGCCTTTTGTTCCACGTCAATCCGCCGTCAGTGCTACGATAAATGGAATAGGCCCCGACCATTACAGCTCTCGCGTCGTCAAACAACAGGACATCTTCAAAGTCGCCACGAAGAGAATCGGCCAGAAGCGTCGCTCGCCAAGTAACCCCGGCATCACTTGTGCGCAATACCGTCCCAGCGCTCCCGACAACAACTCCGTGCACGGAATCACGGAAATGCGCCGCGCGCAGTTCCACAGTCGTCCCACTCATTTGCCGTGACCATGTAGCGCCGGCATCCTCGGTCTTGAGAATCACCCCCGAATCCCCAACTGCCCATCCGATAAGCGGTGAGACAAAATGAAGATCGTACAGAGTCGACGCAACCGTCGTCGTACACCTCGTCCATGTCCTGGCGCTGTTAGCCGTGCGAAGAATCGTCCCGCCGTCACCACATACAAATGCGGCATTACCCGACAACAATTGCGCTGATCGAAGGGAATTCACAGTGTCGGCGTTCGGGACCCGCTGCCACGTATCCCCTCCATTACCGGTAATAACAATGACGCACTTCAAGCCCACGGCAATTCCATGAAGTGAATCGTCAAATGCAACATCGAGAAGTCCATTCTGCACACCGACATTCCGTTGCAGCCAACTACGCCCTCCGTCACGCGATATCACAATTTTGCCGCGTTGCCCCGTGACAACAATTGTTTGATCAGATAAATACGCAGCCGCGGTAAAGTTGTCGCGACCGATCTGCTGCCACGGGTT
>CAZJYH010000677.1:0-3047 GCA_964549365.1 uncultured Alphaproteobacteria bacterium | reverse complement strand
GCGCGCCCGTCGACGGCCTCGATCGAGGTCACCGGCGCGCCGAGGAGATCGACAACCTCCACCCGGCCGATTCCGCGTGCGCCCGCTATCTGAACGCCGACCGGTCCACCGCGTACGGCAGGGCTCCCTTCGAGGTGCCCGTCGGCCCACTCGGTGTGCGGCGCAGGGGCCCCCATGTTCGGAGCCTCTGCAAGAAAGAGCGTGACGGAACTCGGGCCGAAGTCGGATTCCGCGGCGGGCGCGCTGAACAGCCCGTCGGTGCCGCTCTCGGCCGGCGCGTAGGCGGATTGCCCGAACTCTCCCTCGGGACGCTGCAACGCCAGTGCCCCGCCGGGCATGCCGAACTTGACCGTCGCCAGCACGCGGTGCCCCGCGCGAAGTGTGTAGAGTTGCGGCGCCAGATCGTACTCGATCGGACCGCGTGCTCGGGTCTCTCCGGCGGGAACACGCACCTCGTATGCGCCGCGGCAGATCGGCGTTACCGTCCCCGCGGCGCTGTCGACGTCGAACAGGCTGACGTTGGCCTGAAATCTCGACGCCGAGGAGTTGACGATCAGACGGCAGCGAGCGCCGGTCACGAGGAGCTCGTTCGGCATCGGGGCCGAGCGGAAGGCCAGGGCATCGTTGGTGATATCCTTGACATAATTGCGGTAGATCTCCATGTGGTCCGTCGGTTCCGAGGCGATCAACCGATCGCCCGTGGTCAGGAACAACCGGATGTTCGGCGCGGTGCCCGGCAGTTCCGGCGCCGTGTACCGGTCGAACCCGTCGGCTCCGATCCAGCGCATCACGTGCGTTCCGTTGTCGACGAGCGCGATCGCCGAATCCGGGCGCATCACCGTCTCGGACGCATCGTCCTTCAGCCAGCGCCGATAGAAGCGGAGCGTCTGGAGCATGCGCGCCTCCGCCGTCGCGCCGTCGGTGGGGAGCGCATGGCCCGCCGGGTAGAGCATCAGCTTGCGCGGACCTCGCAGCGCCGTGAACGCGCACACGGCATCGCGCGGGTTCACCAGTTCGTCGTGCCACGCGCACTGAAGGTAGACCGGCAGATCGAGCGTTCCGATCCGATCCATCAGATCACGACCTTCGAGCAGGCGAAGAATCTGGGCGTGGTTGTCGTTGAACAGCCCGTTGTAGACCGTGTCGCCGATGAACGGCCCCATCGCCACCTTGTCGAACGTCTTCGCCGCGTAAAGCAACAGCATCAACCCCCAGCTGTTGCATCCGTTGAACGTGAACGCGTTGCTGTAGTGGGGCACCGCGATGATCGGCACGATGCAGCGCACCGGCATCCCGCGCACGGCCGCTCCCCAGGCCGTGAGCGCCCCCTGCGAAATTCCCTCGACGCCGATCCGCTCGCGATTCACATCGGCGCGCGAACGCAGCCAGTCGATCAGCGTTCGCGTGTCCTCCAGTTCGCGGTCGCCGGTGAACCAGTTGAACGTGCCGCCGGATTGCGTGGCCGCGTCGCCGCGCCCCTGCCCGCGCACGCTGTAGGCGAGACAGAAGTAGCCGCTGTCGGCATACCGTGGAGCGAACGCCCCGGGCGCATCGCGCTTGGAGCCGCCGAACCCATGCACCAGAAGCAGGGCGGGGTGCCCTCCCGGCGGAGCCGGCGTTGCCGGGATGGTATACGTCGCGCTGATCGTCACACCGTCGCTCATGACGAACGTCGTGTCCACCCGCACCGCCGCGTTCGGCTCGGTGCGCGCGGCGAGCGGCCGCACGAATGCGATCGCCGTGACGGCCGTGAGCGCGAGGCATCCCGCGCCTCGAACCGTGCGAAGTAGTCGTCCCAGTCCCGCGATCGAGGCTCTTGCCATGAGGGTATTCCCTGGTATGCTTGAACAGGATTGCGATGCGTGCCGCCGCAGCATCGGACGCGTTGTCCCCCAATACTACGAATCCCCGCCCGCGTTTCCGCGAGCGGGGATTCCCATGCGACTCACGAGTCGTGCGGCCCGATGCCGCATCGACGGCTACTTCAGCGTGTAGCTCGTCAGCGACTCCACCGAGCCGCTGACGCTCGTGGTGCCGAGGAACAGGGAGGTGCTGGTGCCGACATTCTTGGCGGCATAACCGATGCTCGGCACGAAGTAGAGTGTGCCGCTCGCGTCGGTCGAGAATACCGTGAAGCCGTCGGCGCTCACCGTGACGTTCACGCGAAGGGTCCCCTTGGTTGCCGTGAAGGTGCCTGCGCCCACCGTCACCGATTCGTTGCCGGTTCCGGCCGTGGTGATGTCCATCACCACATGCGAGGTCTCCCCGGTCGAGGGATCGACCACCATCGAGTCGAGGAGGCGCCTGGTCTGGCTCGTCTTCGAAGCGAAGGGGATCGTGATCCATGCGGCGGCGTCCAGGAACTCGTTCTTGAACGCGAGGTACTGCGACACGTCGCCGTTTGACTCGTAGCGCAGATATACGGTGTCCTGCTCGTCGCCGCCGGTCGTCGGGGCGAATCGATACACATCGCTCTTCCCCGCATACGTGATTCCCGCGGCGGTGCACGTGAATGAGCGCGTGGAATCGCTTCCCGGAACCTTCGCGCCCACCGAGTCGGTCTCGTAGGTAGCGAACGAATACGTGCTGCCGACCTTCGGCTTGGTGGCCGTGCCGGTGCCCGGCGACGACGGTGAGTCGGACTTGCAGCCGGTGAGCCCGGCCATCCCGACAACGAACAACACCGCCACGAGCGCGGTGCGCTTCAGATTCTTCATGCGTCTATATCCTCTGTTGGTTATGAATTGACCAGGTTGGCGGCGCGCCCGGCACCGGGCACGGCCCTTGCCGAACCCACGCCGAAAGGTGTTCGGCTGCGGCTCTTTGAAGGAGGGAGCGGAGGCAGGCCCGGCGCCGATGATGGGCCGGGTGAACGGTCAGTAGCCCGCGATGCAACGAGTGCAGGGGCGGAACTTTTCGCTCACCGCCTGCTCCAAAGCGTCCGGTTCGAAACGAACCCCGCGGCTCTCATCAAGGATTTCGTCAATTTCGCACGCGCCGCGAGCGCGTTCCAGGTCGTGAACAATCATGTTGTTGTCATCGCCCAG
>CAZJYH010000676.1:0-3065 GCA_964549365.1 uncultured Alphaproteobacteria bacterium | reverse complement strand
GTGGGTGTGCCGGTGCGGAGTGGCGTGGTAGTTGTGCCGGAACTGACTCCGGCACTCATCACGGCAGCAGGTCGCGGTGTCTACTCCGTGACAAGGGATGCCCGGCACACGCCACGTTGACCGTTGCACCCCGCGCTGCCTCCCCCCCTTCGCTCATCTCCTTACCGTCGCCACGGCGATCACGACACGACGATTCATCTTCCTCGCGTTGGCGAGCGCCTCCGAATCGGTCACGCCCTCGTACGGAACATCGGGCTGCCGATACGAGTGCCACGCCACCGCCTTGGTGTACCGGCCCGCGAAGGCGCGCAACTCGCGGTCGATCAGATCGGCGGTGAACCGTGCGCGGTCGCGGCTGAGATACTCGTTGTTCCCCGCGCTCGATGCCGACGCGCTTTCGACCGTCCCGTCGGGACGCAGACCGAGATAGACCGTGGGCCGGTCGTCGGTGTGGCCGTCGAGCCGGATCTCCAGCTTCAACTCGGGGGGGAGCCCCTCGATGTACTTGCGCAGCTTCGCCGCGAAGTCGATCACGCGCGCGGAGTCCTGCCCGGTCATCCTGCTGCTGGCGGTCTCGAAGAACACCAGATCCTTCGTCACGAAGTCGCAGTTGTTCCGATACTCGAAGGGCATCAATGGGATGGTGTCCAGCAACACGCGGCGCGCGGGCCGGATGCGCACCGGCACGTTGAAGTAGCGATCGCCCGCGTTCGGTTTCAGGATGAACGTTCCGGAGTTTTCGCGGTACGAGTTCAGGAACGTGATCGTAGCGCGCCCGGTCTCGTCGTTGACGCGCCCCTGTGCAACGGTCGTCTCCGCGCCGTCGTCGTCACGCTCCACCAGCGTGAACTCCATGTTCACCGGCGGATGCGCCGGATCGCAACGATCGACGGCGATGATCTCCTGGCGGTCCACCGTGTCGCGCCAGTACGGGTTCGGGATCACCTGGTAGATGTCGAAGTTCCGCGTCCCTCCCCACTTCTCGCGCGGCGCATCGGAGGCGAAGAAGCCGCGCGCATTGTCGACGGCCACGTAGCATATCTCGTTGTACCGCGTGTTCACCTTCGGCATCAGATCCGGCTGCGCATATCGGAGCGGGGCACGCAGATACGGCCCCTTGTCGGCGGCATAATCGCGGCGGGCCGCGTAGATATCGAAGCCGAAGCTCGCCCCCTCGCGCGGTCGGTCGCTGGAGAAGTAGATCGTGCGGGCGTTGCTCGCCGGCAGGAACGGGAAAGCCTCGTTGAACTCGGTGTTGATGTCAGACGCGTTGAACGGTCCCTGCCACTGCGCGCCGTCGTAAAGCACGTACCAGATGTCGAGCCCCCCCTTGCCGCCGGGGCGGTCTGAGGCGAAGAAGATCGCGTTGTTCATCAGCGCCGTCGGATGCGAATCCCAGGCGCCCGCCGAGTTGATGAAGCGCAGCTCGTCGGCGCCGTCCTTGCGCACGAACGCCCCGTTCTCACGAACGTAGAGGTGGATATCGGAACGATTCGCCGAGCCGGACGAGAGCTCCGAGAGATCGGCCGCGGCCACGTACATCCTCTGCGTCCCCGCGCATCCCGGGATCGTGGCCGCGCCGGACTCGTAGCCGTCGGCCGGAAGCCCGTCCAGATTCAGGCGCGCGGCTCCGGGAGCGAGCTTCCAGAAACCGTTCTGCTGCTCCCCCTTCGACGATTGGATCGAGGTCTGGTACATGAAGTGGGCCGTGGTATCCAGATACCAGGGCACGCCCCTCGTGAAGTAGAACGTTCCGTTCGGCTCGCCGGAGTCCTCATCCCACATCGGCGACAGCTCGTTGTCGCCGGTGTTGATGTCGTCGGCCGGCATCACCTTCGCCGAATCGCGCCCCGAGCCCTGCGCGGTGACGGCCGGCGTGAGAAGCAGTTGCAGCGCGGCGGCGCAGAGCATCGCCACGGCGATGCGCGTGAACCGGCCACCGGCCCCATCATTTCCAGCGTTCATGAACACCTCGACAAATCGCGACGAAAAAAATTCTCTACAGATCGAACGAACAACCGATGCGCAGTGACAGAATGTTCTGCAGGTCGCGCTTCGTCAGCCGGGCGTCGGCGGTGCCGGCGGTCAACGCGCGGGACTGGTCCAGCACGATTTCGTCCTCGGCAACGCGCGGGAACCAGTAGTTCAAGCCGAGCGCGCCGTTGAGATGGACGCCGCCGCCGAGCTTCCATCGATAACCGACGCCGGCCTGTGGACCGTAGCGCACCTGCGCGGCCTTGCTGAGCGTCAACGCCTGCGATCGCGTCGTGACGTTGGTGACGCTGCCGACGAACGTCGCGCTCGCCGGGCTGATGATCTCCTCGTTCCACTCCAGCGCCAGGTCCGTGGCGCGCGAACGGACAGCAAGCCCGAGATAGGCATAGATGCCGCTCGGGAACTCCTTCTCAAGCGCCAGGCCGATCTCGAGATACCCCACATGCCCGCGCACTTCGGTCTGCTGCACCTGTCCGAGCACCGGGTTCGGCGAGGATGCGGCCGTTACGTCCACGTCGGCCGTGTTGTCGTCGAACGTGAAACGATCGTATGCGTAGCCGAGATCGATGTTCAGACGCGTGGTTGCGCCCGCTCGAACGCTCACATCCACCCCCGCGTACCACGAGCCCGGAAACAACGGTGCGTCGCGCGTCCCCTCGAACGCGCGCAGCGGCGAGCCGGGAACCGACGGCACGAAGGTTTCGGTCTGACTCCACGATGAAAAGATGGTGGTTCCGAGCTGCGGACCGATCCGCAGACAGGAGCATTCCCCGCTGCCCGACGGCCAGTGCACCTGTGCGGTGGCCATCGAGCTCGACGCCAGCAGAATGCCGGCAATCGCAATACGATAGTTCATGTACGTTCCCCGAAAAACTCAGTGCATCCGTTCGTTAACGGTATGACACACGGGAGGCCTCGTACATGACATAAGGGCGGGAGGCCGGTGGTGTGAGGCGAGCGAGGAGGTCGAGGCTCCACACTCAAAGTGCTGCGTTCAACGTGGGGGGCAGCACGTGTGCATGCCAAGTGCCAAGTGCCAAGTTGCGCATGGGCCGGGATGCCGGCAGTAT
>CAZJYH010000675.1:0-3082 GCA_964549365.1 uncultured Alphaproteobacteria bacterium | reverse complement strand
TTCGCGGTGTAGGCGGTGCCTCGCGCCGGCAGCAGCGCGCCGAACGCCTCGAACAGCTCCACCGGCATCGGCTCCTTCAGGTCGGGCAGCGCGCGCAGCTCCTCCCAGAACGAGGTGGCCGACGGAAGCGCCCGCGCGATGTGGCGGCTCAACCAGCGCCGGCGCTCGCCCAGGACGAACGGCCGCCCGCGCAGATCGAGGCCGCGCATGTAGCCGTCGAAGATCGCATTGCAGGCGGCGCTCCCGCGCAGACTCACCAGGCCGCAGCGGCGGGCAACGAGCACGCTCGCGGCCAGGCGCACCAGATCGCACGTGTACGGGAGCGGATAGGCCTCATCGAAATCGTTCACTCCCCACACCAGCCGCCCCTCGGCATCGCGCCACGTGCCGAAGTTGCGGATGTGAAGATCGCCGACGCAGACCACGAGCGGCGCGTCGGCCACCTCCGGCACGACCGCGGGGAACAACTGCGCCCACCGGTAGTAGGTGCCGCGCAGGAACCCGAACGGATCGGCCGCCATTCTGCGGTGTTTCAGCGCCAGCTCATCCGCGCTGATCGTGATCTGCCGCCTGAGCCATTCCTCGTAGGCATGCGTCGCCGCCGCGATGTTCAATCGTGATTCGGTCTCGTGCATCATGATCCCGTTCAGCGTGTCCGATCTCGTCGCTTTGAATGAAGCCCTCGGCCCCTCACTTCACATCCAGGCGCAGCGTGCCGTCGACGGCAACACGGGCAACGAGGCCCGCGTCGGTAACGTACACGCCGGCCGGGCGCACGCCGCCGATATTCGCACGCGCTCCCACGCCGGGGCGTAACTGGCGGTTCAACGCGGCGCTGAGTCGCCCCTTCACATCGGCGACGGCGGTGTCGAGCCCCCACCGTGCCTCGTCGGCGATCGACCGGCGAAACGTTCCGTGCAGCATCCAGTCCGCCGCGTTCGCGAGCGCGTGCGTCGTCTCCAGGCTGTAGTCCAGATCCTTCACGTAGAGCGCGTTGGCGGCGGGGTCGTACGCCGGCGTGCCGAGCAGGTAGATCGTCCCGTTCACATCCCCGGCCAGCAGAAGCTCCAGCACCGCCTTCTCACCCGCCCCCCACAAGGCCGCGCGCGTCACGCGCACGTCGTGCCCCACGTAGGTGTAGGTCTCGCCGGCCAGGGCCGCGGTCAGACGACGGCTCGCGTCGTCGAAATCGATCCTCCCCTCCACCATCACGTGGAAACCGTCGCCGTTCCTCGGGGACGTGGCCGGCTTCGGCAACGCCGCCGACGTGCCGTTCGGCCGGGGACCGAACACGATCCGAGGCTGAGCGGTGAACCCGATCGTGCCCGTGACCGTCGTCCCCTGTCCCTTGAGCGGCCCGACAAACGGAGCCTGTGGGTTCATCACAAGCCACATCCCGGGCGCGAGCAAAATCGGCGCGCTCAGCTCGCGCCACGCCCCCTCCGCCATCGGCTTGAACTGCGCGGCGGCACGGATGCGGGCGTCGGCCAGGGCGGCTCCCTGCTTCAACCCCGCGGCGAACCCCTCCTGCACCTTCGCGGTCACATCGAACTTCAGGAAGGTGATCTCACACCGATTGGTGAACTGTACGGGGGGCACCGTTGTCACCGGGTCGAGCCCCCAGTTCTCGTTCCACGTCAACCGCGTCTGCAGCCCGAGCACTGCCTCGCGGGGCGGCTCGTCCACGCCGCACGACCCGAGATCCTGCCAGTAGCTTCCGCCGATGATCGGCTTCGGCACGCTCTGCGCGAACATGAACCAGTAACGAACGCGGGTCGTGATGCCGACGGTGTTCACGCCGACGGTGAGCGTCAGTGGATCGCGGCGCAGCTCGTACTTCACCCCGACATCCCCCACCGCGTTGCTCGTCACCACGCTCCAGGCGTCGGCCGCGCGCTGCGTACGGGGCACGGCGCGCTCCACCTCCTGAAACAATCCCGCGAGGTTCATCGACACCGGGATCTCCACCATCGATGCCTCGGCCGGCGGAAGCGGGCGGGGCGCGACGCTTCCGGGACGCGGGATCGTGAGCGAGGAACCGCAGCCGAGGACGAGGAGCGCGCAGACGGGAAGGAACGCGCAGGCAGGAAGGAGCCGGAGCGCGATCGCCCGGCGTGTCGGATGCAATACCGCGGGCATCACACGATCCCCCCGTCGCAGTGCTCCAGCATCAGCCGGCGCAACGCCTCCGGCAGATTCACGCAGCGCCCGGGATGCACCGGCGAGGTTTGCAGCGCGGTCGAGCGCGGCGCCGTCAGCCAGTGGAACCGCTCCGACGGCGGCAACAGGCCGATCGGCCCGCCGGCCGGCCCACCGGCGCAAACCTTCTCGAAGGCATCGGCGTAGGTCCGCAGCAGCTCCAGGTTGAAACCGTGGGCCAGCGGAGCGATGCGCTCGGGTGCCAGATTGAAGCGCGCCTCCAGATACCCTTCGCCGCGGGCATGCAGCACGATGCCGACGTTGACGAACGCCCCGGAGTGCACCAGCGGCACCAGCCGTATCACGGCATAGTCGTATTCGACCCATCTGGGAAGAGAGGAACTGCTCATGGTTACCGGCGATATCCCAACGATGTCGGCTTCTCCGCGCGCGCCTCCGCCTGCACCCGCGCGGCATCGCGCACGAAGGCCTCACGTTCGGCGAAGCGACCGCCCAGATACGCGAGGTATGCCGCACGGGCCGCCTCCGGCGTCTCGAAGGCCGGCACGGTGCCGACCGGAGCATCCATCAACAGCTCATCCGGCACCTCGGCGAGGATGCTCTCGAGAACGCCCGCATCGAATCGCTCCGCGATCCGCGCGTCGGCCGCGACGATGTCGCCGGCGAACGGGAGCAGCACATGATCCTTCACCGCCGCGAACGGCGCGCGCCGACGGTCGGCGTCGACGCCCGCCCAGTTGTGATGGAAGTAAAGCGCCGCGCCGTGGTCGATCAGCCAGATCCCCGACTCCCAGACCAGCATGTTCGGATTGCGCGGTGAGCGGTCGATGTTCGTCGTGTACGCGTCCAGCCACACCACCTCGGCGGCAAGCTCGGGGCGCACGTCCGTGACGGCAACGGGGTCGAACGTGAGCGCGCTCGG
>CAZJYH010000674.1:0-3082 GCA_964549365.1 uncultured Alphaproteobacteria bacterium | reverse complement strand
GAAGCGTACGCCCGAGGAGTACAGGTGGAGTTCGCTGCTGCGGGGGAACGAGGATGCGTTGAAGAAGTCCCCGAAGAAGGCGAAGTAGAAACAACGAGGCCGGTCGATTTGGATGTTGACCGGCCTCTTCGTTCATTGCCGGGAAATGACGGCATTCCGAGCGCGTCGACGCGATGGTGATCTGCATGGGCACGGCAACCGCCGGTGGATGAGGGGACGAAGGGCCGTCGCTCACAAATCTCGATGGACGGGCGCAGGCGCCCACACCAATCCTGGAACCCGATGATAGGAAGAGATCCATACGAGCGCCCGAGCTTTACCCTCGGTGTCGAAGAAGAATATATGGTCGTGGACCCGGTAACGCGGGAGCTGCGGTCGCATCTGGAGTTCGAGCTGCTCTCGAAGGGGCGCGCGGTGCTCGAGGAACAGATGAAGCCCGAGATGCACGGCTCGATGCTGGAGATCGGGACGAAGGTGTGCCGCAACGTGGACGATCTGTACAATCAGCTCCGCCAGGTTCGGTCGGTTGTGCGATACCTCGCGGGGGGGAGCGGCCTGAAGATCGGAGCGGCGAGCACGCACCCGTTCTCGCACTGGTCCACGCAGGAGATCCACCCGGACCCGCGCTATCAGATGATCGTGGAGGATATGCAGGTGCTGGCGCGATCGCTGCTGATCTTCGGCATGCACGTGCACATCGGCATCGAGAACCGCGAGACGCAGATTCACATCATGAACGAGCTGCGGTACTTCCTGCCGCACATCCTCGCGCTGACGGTGAACTCGCCGTTCTGGACCGGCTACGAGACAGGGCTGAAGAGCTACCGCAGCAAGGTGTTCGAGCGCTTCCCGCGCACCAACATCCCGGACACGTTCCAGAGCTGGGGCGAGTACCAGTCGTATGTCGATCTGCTGGTGAAGACCGGCTGCATCGACAACGCCAAGCGGATCTGGTGGGACGTGCGCCCGCACCCGAACTTCCCGACCCTCGAAGTGCGCATCTGCGATCTGCCGATGACGCTCAACGAGACCGTGGCGATCGCCGCGCTCATTCAGGCGGTGGCCGCCAAGCTCTTCGCGCTCTACCGCAAGAACCTCTCGTTCCGCGTCTACAGCCGCTCGCTGATCATGGAGAACAAGTGGCGGGCGGTACGTTACGGGCTCGACGGAAAGCTGATCGACTTCGGGCGCCAGCGTGAGAAGAGCGCGCGGGATCTGGTGCGCGAGCTGCTCGTGTTCGTCGACGACGTGGTGGACGATCTCGGCAGCCGCGAGCACATCTCCACGATCAACGACATCCTCGAGAACGGCACCGGCGCCGCGCGCCAGCTGCAGGTATACGAGGAGAGCGGCAAGGATCTGAAGGCGGTGGTGGATTACATCGTCGCCCAGACCGAGAAGGGGCTGCTCGATGATCCGAAGGACTTCATGCCCGCGGTGACGCAGCCGAGCGAGAGCACGATCGCGGAGCGCGGCAGCTCGAAGATGAGCTCCGACGACACGGTACTCTAGTTGTTGGCGCGAGCGTTCAGCTATGCGCGCCGCTCCGGACTATCGCCCCGCGCGATACAGCCGCGGGCGGCGCTCGTGCTTCGGCGCTGCCGGCCGCTGCGCAACATCGGCGCCGATCCCGCGTTGAAGCCACGTGCGTGCAGGCGTTTGCGCCGGCGACTCAAGTGAGATACGATCCCATGTCCTTCAATCAGATCTTCGAACGCTTCAATCGCCTTGCCCGGACGTACGCGCCGGAGTTCCTCGTTGGGGACTCCAAGGAGGATGCCGATGTGCGGGAAGCGCGTCGCTTGATCGACGAGCACGCCGTAACGCCGGAGCTTGCCGAGTTGGAGCGTCTGGAGCGTGAGCGTCTGGAACGCGAGCGGTTGGAACGTGAGAAGGCCGCGCGCGAACTCGCGGACGAACGAAAGGCCCAGCAGGAGCGGTTGCAGGCCGAGCAGGAGCGGTTGCAGGCCGAGCGGCGGCGCGCCGAGCGGGAGCGTGCCGAGCGGGAACGGCTGGAGCGTGAGATGGATGCGCTGCGGGCCGAGGCCGTCATGACGCCGGCGCGAGCCCGGGCGGTGCTGGGCGTGGCCGTCGACGCCGGTGCCGCCGAGGTGCAGGCCGCGTATCGCGCGCTCATCGTCCGCGTGCATCCGGACCGGACCGCGGGCCTTCCGGCGGAGGAGCGCGAGCGTGCCGGGCAGCGTGCCGTGGAGCTGAACATGGCCTACGCGTTGCTGAAAGATCACTCCGCCCCCCGATAAAAGTGTTCCGCCCCACGCCGTGGCTGCGTATTTTCCGCCGCGTTCGATAGTCCGCCTGGGCTCTCCGTGCGCCTCGTTCACCTTCCGGCATCGTTCCCGAACAGCCTGCGAACAGCGCGGGCGGGCCCTTGTCAACTGCATCGTATCTCTCATTAACGCCGAGCTGTCGTCATGGAAAACTTTATTCCCGTCGTTGCCGTCGTCGCCATCGTCATCTTCATTCTGTTCTTCCTGTACTTCATCCCGGTGGGGTTGTGGATTACAGCAATGGCAGCGGGCGTGCGCGTCGGAATCTTCAGCCTCTTCGCGATGCGGCTGCGAAAGGTTCCACCGAGCGTCATCATCAACGCGAAGATCACCGCGCAGAAGGCGGGGATCGCGGTGGACATCAATCAGCTGGAGTCGCATTTTCTGGCCGGCGGCAATGTGAACAAGGTGGTGGCCGCCCTCATCTCGGCGGACAAGGCGCAGATCCATCTCAGCTTCGAACGTGCCACCGCGATCGACCTTGCGGGGCGTGACGTGCTGGAGGCCGTGAAGCTTTCGGTGAACCCGAAGGTGATCGAGACGCCGCCGGTGGCCGCGATGGCCCGCAACGGCATCCCGGTGCGCGCCATCGCGAAGGTGACCGTTCGCGCCGATCTCGACCGCCTGGTCGGCGGCGCCGGCGAGGCCACGATCATCGCGCGCGTCGGCGAGGGGATCGTCACCACGATCGGTTCCAGCGACACGCACAGCCTGGTGCTGGAGAACCCCGATCGTATCTCGAAGACGGTGCTGGAGAAGGGGCTCGATGCCGGAACGGCGTTCGAGATCCTCTC
>CAZJYH010000673.1:0-3087 GCA_964549365.1 uncultured Alphaproteobacteria bacterium | reverse complement strand
ACCGGTTGCCGCCCCGGCTCCTGCCGCGGCACCGGCGAAGAAGTAGGGATCGCCCGCGATGACGGCGCGCAATGAGTCGACGGTGCTCACGACGAGCACGATCGAGTCTCCCGCGAGATATGCCGTTGGGGGGGGACCGGGAAGCGGCGTCGGCAGCTGCCGGCGCGCTTCCTTGAACGCGTCGCTCCACCTCGGATTCAACGCGGGGGGGGCGGCGCTCACCGGAAGCTCGCATGTGACCGTTGCATTGCCGGGAAGACAGAGCTGCTTGCAGACGAGCCAGGAGACGCGCGCCCGCAGCACGGCGGTGCCGGAAGCCGATGCGTTCGGCGTGATCCGTACCGGCAACAGCACCATCTGCTCGTAGCCGTAGCTCAACGTGGGCGGAGCGTCCATCAGATGCGGCACGGGCCACTGGATCGGATCGGCGACGTAGCCGGGGGGGAGATCCCATACGATGGACGTGGCCATGCCGGCATCGCCGGGATTGCGCCAGTAGGTGTGCCATTCCGGCTCCATCGTCAGCATCACGCCGACCCAGAATGCCTGGCCGGGGCGGATGGACTCCGGTTCCGCGATCAACGTTGCGGTCACCGGGTTGGGCTTCCCGCCCGGCGCGGTTGCCTGGGCATCGATCCGCGCGGGGAACAGCAACGCGAGAATGGGGAGCAGCCCCGCCGCCAGCCCGGCCGCGAGCCTGCGAGGAGCAATGGCGCGAGTCACGCCGTTCTCTGATCCTGATGCCTGCGTTGTTGCCGGCTCTGTGAGGGTCGTCGTCATCATCGGCAGTGCGAACTCCATGGGGTGTGCCGTCGGTCTGCAGACCGATTGCGGCGTACACGGGCAAACCTACGGTTCATGCGTCAAAATGCCGCGCCCGGTTCGACCGCGCCCGGTTCGACCGCGCCCGGCTCGGCCGTACCCGTTTCGCCGGGCCGGGCCGTGATCCTCGACGTGCGGTCTTGCGATCGACGCGCGGGGGGCTGTACCTTTCGACTCCTCAGCCGATCCGACCCTTACGTCATTGCGCTTCCGTCATGCCCGCGGCACGAACAAACAGATCATCGCACGCAGAACGCAACCATGCCGATGCCGATCCAGGCTGGCGGAACATGGTGGTGCGCACGCGCGCGTTCGAGAGCCACAACCCCGAACATGTCGGGCCGTTGTCGATCAAGTGTGCGTACAACGGCGAAGAGATGTACGAGCTCGGCAACGCGCGCTTCGCCGTCGACGACGGGCACTATCTGTTGATGAACGGAGGAGAACGGTACAGAAGTTCCATCAGCTCGGAAACGCAGGTCGAATCGTTCTGCGTGTTCTTTGCTCCAACGCTCGTGCAGGATGTGCTGACGGTGCTCGCAACCAAGGCCGATACGCTGTTGAGCGATCCCACGCATCGCAACGGGCAGCCGGTGCATTTCTTCCAAAAGCTGTATCCACACGATGCGATCATCTCCCCTGCGCTGGAACGTTTGCGTTCGTTGCTCGACACGGAGACGGTGACGCGCGGCTGGTTCGAGGATCAGTTCCCGCTGCTGCTCGAGCGCCTGCTCCACGTACACCGCAACGAACACCTTCTGGCATCGAAGCTTCCGGCGGTGCGCGGCACGACGCGGGCAGAGCTCTATCGACGGCTGACGCTTGCCCGCGATTTCATCGATGCGAGCCTCGGCGAGCGGTTGAATATCGCCGCCGTGGCCGAGGTCGCCTGCATGTCGTACTATCATTTCCTGCGCTCGTTCCGCCATGCGTTCGGTGAGACGCCGCACAAGTACCTGACGCGCCGCCGCCTGGAGCGAGCCCGCCGGCTGCTGGAGCGAACCGATCTTTCGGTTACGGAGATCTGTGATCGCGTAGGGTTCGAAAGCCTGACCTCGTTCAGCTGGCTGTTCTCCCGCAGGGTCGGCGCTTCCCCGGAAGCGTACCGCAAGGCGCGCCGCTCCGTCTGAGCGCTCCACCGTGCGATTGGCAGTTTTGAAGAACTCGTCTCGGCGAACCGGTGGTAGATTCATCGGCGAAACAACATGGATGAGACAAACATCATGGAAGAAATGCCGAACGACGCCCGCCCCGAGCAGGTGTACGATCCGTATCGGATCGAACGTCAGATCTATATCGCCGCTCCCGCCGAAAAGGTTTGGGAGGCACTGATCACCCCATCGATCGCCAGCCGCTATTTCATCGTGCCGTTGCTGGAGGCCGATCCTCGGCCCGGCGGCCGCATCGTCTACGACGGTGGGGGGCAACTTCTGGAATACGAAGTGCTGGAGTGCGAGCCGGGGACGCGGCTTGTGCATTCCTTCACGATTCCGATGATCCCGGAGGACCCGCCTTCGCGCATCAGCTACGAGCTGGAGGCGATCGGCGATATGTGCAAACTGACGCTCGTGCATGACGGCTTCCCGAGCCGCAACCGCACCTACAACGAGGTGAAAGGCGGGTGGAACTTCATCATCTCCAACCTCAAGACGTTGCTCGAAAGCGGAAACACGTTGCCGTGGCCGAAGTCATGGACATGAACGCCGAGTGCGGCATCAACAGATCAAACCAACAGGGATCAATGAACGGGAATCGAACGATGCCGGCGGCCGCGGCGCGGCGGCTCGGCGCGGTATTGATGAGCACGGCACTGATGATCGCCGCGCTGATGTGTGTGGTGCCGGCGAGCGCCGAAGCTCAGAACCGGCCATCGATACGCAAGGAGGTGCTCCTTCGCGCAAGCCTTGCGGATGTGTGGAATGCCTGGACGACAACGGCGGGCTGCGTCACGTTCTTTGCACCGGAGGCGAACGTGGAGCTGCGAAAGGATGGGCCGTACGAAATCTACTTCATGCCGTCGGCACCGCGTGGAAAGCGCGGCAGCGAGGGCTGCACCGTTCTCGGCTTCGAGCCGATGAAGTCGCTGGCGTTCACCTGGAACGCGCCACCGCAGTTCGCCGCGTTGCGCAGGAAGCATACGCGTGTGGAGCTGACGTTCGAAGCCGTCGACGATGAGCACGTGAATGTGGTGCTGCAGCATACCGGATGGGGGAAGGGTGCCGAGTGGGATCGGCTTCGTGGATACTTCGAACGCGCGTGGGATCA
>CAZJYH010000672.1:0-3088 GCA_964549365.1 uncultured Alphaproteobacteria bacterium | reverse complement strand
AGATGGCCGTCGTGCAGATAGCCCATCGTCGGCACGAACCCGATACGCGCCCCCCGGGCACGCGCCTCGGCAACGGCCCCGCGAAGTTCGCCGATATGTTCGATCGTGATCATGGGCGCCAACGAAACATGCGTAGCGTGGGAATGGAATCGTCCTGTCGGTGCTGCTTCCGGCGCTCGGCCCGCTACGCCGTCGTGGTCGCGGAGTCAACTTCGCGACAACACTCAGAAGAACGCGACAACATTCGGGAGCGATCGCTGGTCGGAAGATGTGCCGGATCCTGCACCCCTGCGGGGCGCCGACGATGGGAGAGCCCTGTCATCCGGTGGTGTCGCTCCGCTCGACCACCGGCTACGCGCATCGAACCCTCCGGATTCGAGACGCCCCGCCTCCCGACTTCCGCACTCTGACTTCCAACTTCTGCCTTTCTACAGGATCCTCTTCCCCATGGCCGAGGCGACCAGATCGGCGGCGAACTGCGCGCTCTTGTTGACGTCGTCGAGAATCGGGTTGACCTCGGCGACCTCCAGCGAGCTGAGCGCTCCGTATTCGGCGATCATCTCCATGATGAGATGCGCCTCGCGATAGGTGAGCCCCCCGGGGACCGGTGTGCCGACGCCCATCGCAATCGTGGGGTCGACGCTGTCGAGATCGAACGAGACGTGGATGTGGTCGGCGCGTTCGCGCAGATAGGCCAGGGTTTCCTCCATCACGCGATGCACGCCCAGACGGTCGATGTCGGTCATCGTGTAGGTGCGCACACCGTGCTCACGGATCAGCTTGCGCTCGCCGACATCGACGGAGCGAAGGCCGATCATCACGATGTTCGCCGGGTCGAGCTTGCGGAAGGCTCCGCCGACGGCGCTCAGCTCCTTGGCGCCGATGCCGATCGACGCCGCCACGGGCATGCCGTGGATATTGCCGGTCGGCGAGGTCAACGGCACGTTGATGTCGGAGTGCGCATCGATCCAGATCACGCCGAGCCGCTTTCCTGCGTCACGACAGAATCCGGACACCCCCGCGATCGTGCCGATCGCCATCGAGTGATCGCCACCGAGCACGAGCGGGAAGGCCCCCTGTCTCAGCACGCGCTTCACCTTGCGGGCCAGCTTGTCGCAGGCCGCGGTGATCTCCGGCAGGTACTTGAGATGCGGGTCACGGATCTTCAAGACCTCGGGGACCTGGATCTCGATATCTCCCTGATCCTCCACATGGTATCCGAGCGCGCGGATCTTCTCGTCGATGTCGGCGATGCGGAGCGCCGAGGGCCCCATGTCCACGCCCCGTCGGTCGGCGCCGAGGTCCATCGGGAAGCCGATGAGATGCACCTCGGGGTGCCCGCGTCGGCGCTTCTTCGTTGCTGCGGCTGCGGTCGAGTTCGGCATACGGTCCTGCTGGAGAGTCGGTGATTGTTCGTCGGCGCGGCGCGTGCCCGCACCGCCGGAGCGCGTCGGCCCCGACTTATCGGGAGGCATCGACGCCCTTCTCGGGGATCGGCATCAGCGTGAACAGGCGCGACAGCATTCGGCGCATGTCCTTGCGGTGCACGATGTGATCCACGAAGCCGTGCTTGAGTTGGAACTCCGAGCGCTGGAAGCCCTCGGGCAATTTCTTCTTGGTCATCTGCTCGATCACGCGCGGCCCGGCGAATCCGATCAGCGCGTTCGGCTCGGCGAGGATCACATCGCCCAGCATGGCGAACGACGCGGTGACGCCGCCGGTGGTCGGATCGGTGAGCACGACGATGTAGGGGATGCGCTCCTCGGCAAGCCGTGCCAGTCGCACGGAGGTCTTCGCCATCTGCATCAGGGAGATCGCCGCCTCCATCATGCGCGCGCCCCCCGAGGCGCTGACCGCCACCATCGGCATGCGCCGCTCGATCGCCAGGTCAACGGCACGGCAGAACTTCTCGCCGACCACCGAACCCATCGAACCGCCGATGAAGCTGAAGTCCGTGATCGCGATAGCCAGCGGCCGGCCGTCGATCGTCGCGGCCCCGATGCGCATCGCGTCGTTGAGCCCGGTGTCGCGTCGCCCCTTGGCAAGGCGCGCGGTGTAGGGCTTCTCATCAACGAACCCGAGCGGATCGGTCGAGATCAACTCGGCGGCATGTTCCTCGAAGGACCCGGTATCGAGCAGGACGTCGATGTACTGGTTGGAGCCTATCCGGAAGTGCTTGTTGCACGTCGGGCAGGTGTACATGTTCTCTTCGAGCTGCTTCTTGTACGTGATCTCGCCGCAGTTCGAGCACTGCGTCCACAGGCCGTCGGGCATATCCCGCGTGGACTGTGCTTCGATATTCTTCTTGGTGCGATTGAACCAGGCCATGGATTGGAACTGAAGTACTTCGTTCTTGTGACTTGCGGCTCGGGCGACCACGGTCTTGGTTGCGCCGGCGAGGCCGCGCCGCCATTGTTTCGGCGGCTACCGTGCGGCAATCTTCGGAGTGAACTCGCCAATATACAACGGGCGTATCTGCGTCGGATCGGTCGTGATGCCGTTGTAGAAGAGGCGCAGACCGTACCGCCCCACCGCCCGGGCGCTCAACCGCTCGGAGCCCGGAACAACGGACTCGGCGACGGCGCCGTCGAGCAATGATACACCGGGACCGGCAACCCGCACGTTTTCGTCCACAAGCGACGCGACCGTGTGCACCGGCATCGCTCGGAGTTCGGTGAGGCGCAGGAACTCGGGGCGAACATCGTAGAGCGCCGCGTATACGCCCTCGCGACCGGCGGGCACCAGCGCCAGCACGCGCGGCCGGCCCGCTGTCTGCCCCAACGCCAGAACGTTGTGGGCGATGCTGTCGAGCGTAGGAACGGCGATCAGGTCCGCCCCGGTTGCCAGCGCGGCGCCGACTGCGAACGCCACACCGATGCGAATGCCGGTGTAGGATCCGGGGCCGATCGACACGGCGAAGCGCCTGATGGCCTGCGCCTCAACGCCCACGGCATCGAGAGCCTGCTGAAACAGTGTCGCGAGCAGGCGATCGTGCCCGCGCGGCACCTCGGCATGCATCTCAGCCCGCAGCGCGTTGCCGTCGAAGAGCGCGACGCCACAGGTGTCCCCGGTTGTTTCGATCGCCGCA
>CAZJYH010000671.1:0-3088 GCA_964549365.1 uncultured Alphaproteobacteria bacterium | reverse complement strand
GCGCCGTCATTCCGATGTCGATGTGAAGGGTCGGCACTGCGACGGGCCGCCGGGGCTGCTCCCGCGGGGTTGCGCCTGCAGGCCGGCCGGCTCCATCAGAAGCTCCGGGAGCCCGAGCAGGGGCGGTTCCCGGACGCTGTTTTCAATTTGAACCAAACATTCCGATCGCCGCCTTTTGCAAGTCACTTGCATCTATGTACCTTTGCGTCTCGTGAACGACAGCTCGCATGATATCGACATCGATGAACGCCTGAAGGGACAGGGTCTCCGCGTGACGTCCGCCCGGCGTTCGATCTACATGCTGCTGCATCAGGGTCAGGACCCGATGTCGGCGGCGCAGATCGTGGCGTCGTTGCATCAGGCGGCCGTCGCGATCGACCTGGTGACGGTGTATCGCACGCTCGAAACGCTGGTACGGTGCGGGCTGGTGGCGCGCGTGGACAGAATGCCGGAAGGCTGGCGATATGCCGTGCGCACGAAGCACCACGCGCATACAATCGTCTGTTCCGACTGCGGCAGCGCATCTCCGCTCGACATCTGCGATCTTCAACGCATGGAACGCTCGCTCGAACGCGCCACCGGATTCACGAACATCAGTCATTCCCTACAGTTCTTCGGCACCTGTCCATCGTGCCGCAAATAGATTCCTTCGATCATGGCCTCCATCTTTCGATATGAGCGTGTGCTGGATCGCCTCGGCGTGTCCGCGTCCACGTTGTGCGCGATCCACTGCGCGGCAGTGCCGTTCCTGGTGAGCGTGCTCCCCGCGATCGGCCTCGGCTTTCTGGGCGGCCATACATTCGAGTTGGTGATGATCGCCACATCGATCGGCATCGCGGCCCTCAGCCTCGGCAGCTCCTTCCGTGTGCATCGTCGACTGAACCCACTGATGATGATGGCCTCGGGCGCGTTGTTGATGGTGTCCAACTTCGTCGGGCATGAATCGCATTCGCCGCTTGTGGAGGATCTGCATCCCTACATCGCCGCCTTCGCGGGCCTGATGATCGCCGGCGCTCACTGGCTGAACATGCGGCTGTGCAAGCATTGTGAGATCTGCGAGCACGAGGAGCACCAGGCCGTTGGTGACGCGACGCACGCACCACATCAAGGATCGAATCGCCCGGCGAACGAAGTCCACGAGGCGGAGATCGCCGAAAGCAAGTAACGTGCGGATCGGCCGGCGGACCGCCCGCACGAACATCACCTCGTGCATCCGTTCGGAGGAGGCTCCGACCGCTCGCTCCCCGAGCACCTCCCATCAGCCGACCGGCCGGCACCTCCGGTTCACATTCCTCCACACGACCGATCAGCCTTCCGTCACATATCAAGCGTCGGCCGACGCCGCTGAGTTCGATCGGTTCGCGCGGAGTGATGCGGGCTTGATGCACGAAGATCGGCGGGATTGACGGCGGCTCAGCAGGCCCGTGGAATCTACCTCCAGGCCGGACGGAGGGTCCGTCGCCTGAATCCCATCACTCCGCATACGGCAACCATCATCGCGTTCGTCCACCACCATTTGCTCTATCGGCATCACATCGCGCATCGATACCACATCGCGTAAAGCAGCTCCACGCCATCCCCCCGTCCGCACTACATCGCCAACGTCGCGCGGCCGGACACTCCGCATCTCCGACATCGGGTCGGCCAGCGGGTACGTGATCTCCAGCAGCGCCCCCCCACCGGGGCGCAGCCACAACCGCACCGCGCTGTCGGCCTGAATGAAGGTGTCCAGCGGCATGCGCGGGCCGGAGGCAAGCGGAAGCCGCGACGTGTCGGGGGCGACTTCGCGCACGCGAATGATGTTCCGCTGCCATGCTCCCGGACGCCCGAGCGCGAACCGCACCGTGATACGACGCGTCTCCGCGAGCGAGTCGAGCAGGCGCCCCTCCGCCGTCGCAGGCGAAACGTCGTCCGGCCGCTCGAACGCGCGGCGGTTCACCACAAACACGTGCTGCACATCGCGCAGCGAGTCGCGCGAGCCGTCGGCCGCTCGAACGGGCGTTGAAGCGAACAACCCAAGCTCCACGTACGTCGCCGCGGGCGGGTCCACAATGCCCGACCGCGCCGCCGACTCCACACCGCGGACGATCTCCCCCGGAGCAAGAGGTCGAGGTCGCACCTGCCCCGGATCGATGTACGTGCCTGTCACAGCGGCGTGCATGCTGTACGCGTCGCGCCACCGAAGCTTCGCAAGCTCGGGCCCTACCTGCGCAAGCCACGCGTTCAGCCGCTTCAGTTCGCGCGTCCGCACGCCGTATCCGACCCAGAAGGCCGGCAGCAGAACGCGCGGCGTTCCGTTCGGGTGCTGTGGAGTCGCAACGTTGTCGGTCAACGGGAACGGATCGGCGAAGTCCAGCACGGTGTCGGCGGTGAACGGGCCGTTCGAGCCCCACGAGTCGTTCACGCCGATCCAGAGATTCGGACTTCCCGGCGCCGGATACAGGTGGTTCGTGTAGTTGCCGAGCCAGTAGTAGTGAATGCCGTGGGCGCCGTACGCCAGCGACAGGTTCGCCATCAACCGCAGCTCCGACGCCTCGGGCGGATGGCTCATCAGCGTGTCCAGCGGGAGCCCATCCTTCGTGCGGAGGTGCAGCTCGGCGGTGGTGAAGAGCGTGGCGATCACACGGCGCCCGGTCCGTGCCCCCACCAGCGCCGCCTCGCCCAGACGCGTCACGTTGCCGAGCGTCCAGGGCCATGCGTTTCCGTTCGGGTTGTACTGGCCCATGCGCGCGATCTGCAGCACCGGCTCGTAGGTCCGCTCGATCGC
This sequence comes from uncultured Alphaproteobacteria bacterium, assembly GCA_964549365.1. GTDB lineage: Bacteria > Bacteroidota > Ignavibacteria > OLB7 > OLB7 > JAFDZV01. The sequence goes on along the minus strand of CAZJYH010000671.1, from coordinate 321 downwards.
CTCCGCCGTCGGAGCCAGCAGCGGAATCTGAAACCGCCCGCCATTGTGCGCCCGGAGCGACGGCACCTGCACCACCTGAAAACCGAAGCGGCGGCGATACTCCTTGTACAGATCGTCCCCGTAGGTTGCTGACGTATCGATCGGAGGCGCAAGCAGTGCCTCGGGGAAGATTGCATCCGCATTGGTCAGCGCATGGAAGCTCGAAAGTCCGAACTCCGTGGTTCCCCCCTCCGAATGCACCGGGATGCTCGCGGCCGGAGCGAATCCGGCGCGCAGACTGTCGGCAAGCAGGCGTTCGATCGCTGCGTTCGTTGCGAACTC
>CAZJYH010000670.1:0-3094 GCA_964549365.1 uncultured Alphaproteobacteria bacterium | reverse complement strand
CGTTCGAGCCGACACGTGTGAATTCGCGGGCCTCGAGCACACGCAGCAGCTTCACCTGCGTCGCGGGGGACATCTCGCCGATCTCGTCGAGAAACACCGTGCCGCCGTCCGCGGACTCGAAGAGCCCCTTGCGCATCTCCACCGCGCCGGTGAACGCGCCGCGCTCGTGGCCGAACAGCTCGGACTCGAGCAACGTCTCGGGAATGGCGCCGCAGTTGATGGCCAGCATCTTGCGGTCGGCGCGGGAGCTCAACCTGTGCACGGCCTGCGCGAACACCTCCTTGCCCACGCCGCTTTCACCGATCAGCAGCACCGTGATATCGGTCGGCGCCACCTGACGCATCGTTGCAACGATATCACGAATGATCTCGGACCGGCCGACGATGCCCAGCTCTTCCTGTGTCAGTTCCTCTGGTACCACGGGCGGAATGATAGTGCGAAAACACCGAGTGATCCTCGGCCACATGTTCACGACTGAGCCGTCAACGCGTTACCGGTTGCGGCGCATCATGCTGAACCGGCGATCGACGCGATCGCGTGCCGTGCCGGCGCCTGGCTACGACGTGCCGGCGGCCGGTCGATTGTGTGAGCATGCATGTGTGAGCACGCGACCGGCAGGCGTACGACCGCGCCGCGCGTGAACGCGACACATGCGCGGGCCGTCACGCTGCCGTGCATCAGACGCGCGGGTGCATCGCCACGTATTCCTTGATGTAGTCCGCGATGGCCGTTGTCGGAGCTCCGGGGGTGAACAACTCGCCGACTCCCATCTCGCGCAATGCCGCGATGTCGGCATCGGACATGATGCCGCCGCCGGTCAGGAGCACGTCCCCCAGCCCGCGATCACGCATCAGCCCGAGGACTTTCGGGAAGATCGTCATGTGCGCACCCGAAAGGATGCTGATGCCGATTACATCCACATCCTCCTGCAGCGCGGCCTCGACGATCATCTCCGGGGTCTGTCGCAGCCCTGTGTAGATAACCTCCATGCCGGCATCGCGGAGCGCGGCGGCGATCACCTTCGCTCCACGGTCGTGCCCGTCCAGACCGGCCTTCGCAATCAGTACGCGAATCGTATGATCCATGAATCCCTTCAGTAGTTCCAACGGAATTATCGAACCGCTCTCCCGTCGGCGCGGGAAGAAACGAGCGCCAAGTTACGAAAAAGGCGCTCCATCCCCGGGAATCGATCGGTAGCGGTCCGTTGCTCCTCCCGGGGGGGGGGAGTCCGGCAAACACGCCGCGTCGTTAATCTTTATTTGTACCAAGTCCAAGTAGGTGTTATGTTCGCCCCGCTCCTGCTCCCCGTCACGGGCCTGCCCGCGGTCTGCGACGCACTCTTCAGCGGCGGCCGTCCGTGACGGTTTCTCGCCGCGGCGAGCCATCTCCGGCCCGCGGGCCGACACTCCAATCGATCGATGCCGAACAATCCGACCTCCAACCCATCCCCGGCGCTCGTGCGGCCGGTACTTGCTGCCCTCCTCATCGCGCTGGCATGCGCTTGCGCGACACGACCGGCGGCCGGGCAGATTCCGGGGCTGGAGGTTGAGGGATATGCGGAGTTGAACTACCAGCATTTCCGATGGGATACCGACTCGTCTCGACGCGCGCGGATCGATCTGGAACGGGCCACGCTGGAGGCAACCTATCGCCTCTCGAAGACGATCGTGCTGGAAGGGGAGGTCGAGTTCGAACACGGCGGCACCGGAAGCACGATGGAGTTCGACCGATTCGAGGAGTTCGGCGAGTACGAGCAGGAGGTGGAGAAGGGGGGCGAGGTGTCGATCGAGAAGCTCGCCGTCGTGTTCATGCTCGCCCCGGAGATCAACGTCCGTGCCGGCCACATCTATGTGCCCGTCGGCCTGGTGAACTCGAACTACGAGCCGGGCGACTACTTCACGGCAACTCGCTCCGAATCGGAGACGTCGATCATCCCGGCCACGTGGCACGAGACCGGCGTGGAGTTGTTCGGGCGCCTCGGCGCGCTCAGCTATCGGGTCCTGCTGGTCAACGGGCTGGATGCCACCGGCTTCTCTTCGAGCTCGTGGATCAAGTTCGGTGCGCAGGGACGATTCGAGACGGTCAACGCGGAGAACATGGCGCTTGCGCTGCGCGCGGACTACGATCTCGCACCGGGAGTTCGCGCCGGGTTTTCGGTGTATACGGGAAACAGTGCGGACAACCGGCCGAAGCCGGACCTGAAGGTGCCGGCGCGCGTGACGATTGCCGAGGTGCACGCGAGCGCCGTGAGCGGGCCGCTGACGCTGCGCGCGGAGGCGCTGTTCGGCCACCTGCAGAACTCCGAGGCGGTGTCGGTGGCCAATCGCAATCTCTCCGCCAACCTGAACGTGAAGCGCAATCCGGTGGGGAGCCGGGCGCTGGCATCGTTCGCCGAGGCGGGGGTGGATCTGTTCGCCCTGTTCGTTGCATCGAAGCCCGGCGCATCGAAGCCCCGCGTCGACGATGCCGACGACGTGGACAACGCCCCGCCGCGGCTGGACCTCTTCGCGCGCCTCGACTACTACGATTCGATGTTCGGCACCGAGGGGACGATCTTCGACAACCCGCGATGGGAGCGGCTCAGCGTCACCGGCGGCGTCAACTACCGCCCCATCGATCACGTGATCATCAAGGCGCAGTACACGCACCGTGCGCTCGGCACGCAGCCGAGGTTGTACGAACGCACCGCCGCCCTCGGTCTGGGCGTGGAGTTCTGACCGGCGCGCGCATTTCCCGCTTCCTCTACTACACATATCGAACGTAACCATGCAGCTCACCCAGCCTCCGACCCTGCACCGTGCGCATCCCGCGCGCCTTCTCGAGCCGGCCTTGCCGGCCGCGGCGTTCACGGCCGCGATGCTCCTTGCCGCGTTGCTCCTCGCCTCGTGCTCCGACGCGCCGACCTCGACCCCGACGGGCACCGATCACTCCGCGGTGTTGAGCACCGAGGCGAACACCGTGATACTCGGCACCTATACCGATCTGGCCGCGCGGGCCGAGGCACTGCGCACCTCCGTCGAGGCGCTCGCGCAGGAGCCGACCGAGGCTCGGCTTACGGCGGCCCGCGATGCATGGCGCGCCGCCCGCGAGCCGT
>CAZJYH010000669.1:1175-3096 GCA_964549365.1 uncultured Alphaproteobacteria bacterium | reverse complement strand
AGCCGCTCTTCAAGCGCGCGCTGGGGATCCTCGAGAAGAAGCTCCCGGCGGACGATCCGAAGATCGCGATCACGCTGGAGAACATGCTGAACATCTACTGGGGACAGAAGCGCTACAAGGAGCTGGAGCCGGCGCTGAAGCGGCTGATCACGATCTATCGCAAGCAGAACGGCCCGCGCCTTCCGGACGCGTTGAACGGCCTGGCCTCGATGTATCTGGAGACGAACCGCCGCGCCGAGGCAACGCCGCTCTTCCTGGAGTCGCTGCCGCTGCTGGAGGCGGCCGGAAAGGATCGGCGCGATCAGCTCGCCTCGGCGCTGCACGCGCTGGGGGCGATCCAGGATGCGGACGGGAACGCCGATTCGTCGGTGGCGTACTACGAGCGGGCGCTGGCGATCCGTGAGGCGATCGGCGACTCGACGAACGCGGAGCTGGCCGCCACGCTGAACAATCTCGGCCGCTCCTACGCGCTGAAGGGGAGCTACGACAAGGCGGAGCCGCTGATGAAGCGCGCGATCGCGATCATCGAGAAGCTGCGCGGGCTGAAGGACCCGCAGACGAAGGCGATGATGGGGAACCTTGCATCGGTCTACGATATGCTCAACCGCACCGAGGACGCGGCCGCACTGCGCAAGCGCGCCGGGATCGAGGAGCACTGAGGCACGCCCGCGTCGCGGAGTGCAACTCCGCGACAACATGGGGGGCGAAGGCGACAACATGGGGGGCGAAGGCGGCAACTTGGGGGGGATCCGGCTTCTCATGATCCCCCCCGTTGGTCGGCGGTTCTCCCCTCCGTCGGTCGGAGGGCCCATTGACAGTTCAGCTGTTCCGGTAACGAAGCGGACCCAACGCTGTCATCCCCGCGAAAGCGGGGATCTATGCGGCACAACGCTGGATGCCCGATCACGTCGGGCATGACATGCCGGGTGTTGCTTACCCGATCAGATTCTATGTCAATACGCCCAACCCGTGGCGCATCCCCCTACGACAACCCGTCGATGATCGCGGAGGCGTACGCCGCCGGGGTGATCGGAGCGCCGGAGCAGGTGCTGCTCCCCTCGCAGGAGAGGATGTCGTCGTACCGCCAGATGAACCCACCGCCGATCCCGTCGGACTTCCATCCCTTGTACTGTGCCTGCATCTGATCAGGGCACTCGCCGTCGACGCAGCCCGAGCCGTTGCGGCTCCAGAGGCCGGGGTTGATGAAGGCGGCGGCGCCGTCGCCGAGGATCGGCTTGATCGACGCGATCCACTGCGGTATCTGGTACACGTTGATCGAGCCCCCCGCGTAGCACTGCAGGTTGTAGCAGGTCACCAGGCCGGGGTTGCTGTTCTGCAGGGCCGCGAGGCAGCCGGACCAGAACTGCATGTCCTCGTACGGGCAGAAGGTGATCTGCTTGTAGCCGATGGTCGCGAGCATCTGCGCGAAGGGGACCACGATATTCTGGTCGTAGGCGTCCTCGTCGTCGAAGTCGATGCCGTCGATGGAGGGGATGGTGTTCAGCAGGGTCTCGAAGTTCTTGTAGAGCGGGCTGGTGGGCCCGGTGCCGAAACGGGCCATCAACTGTCCGATGTTGGAGAAGTCCGTCGGGCCACCGCCGCTGCCGACCGAGAAGAGCAGGCGGTTCACGGAGGTGGTCCCGGTCTTCAGCTGCGCCAGCAGGCCGGGCCAGGCGGGATCGCCGACGTAGGTGCCGTCGGTGACGATCACGGTGTCGTTGAGCGTGAGGTCGGCGTTCGTGGCGTTGACGTGGACGGACCAGGCGAGGACGGTGGTGAATCCGGACGCCTTCAGGTCGTCGATGACGGATTGCCCGCCGCTGTACAGTGCCTCCCAGCAATAGATCGCGGATGTGATGCTCATGGGTCGGAGAGTATGGTTGAATGGAACGCGATAACCGTGCGCCCGGTGTCGGGCGCG
>CAZJYH010000669.1:0-1165 GCA_964549365.1 uncultured Alphaproteobacteria bacterium | reverse complement strand
GTCGAAAAGATAGATCGGCCCGCACCGCGCGGGATACTCAATAACTACTCAGCGGCACGCGGTCACCCGGTGCACGGAGCGCTCTTCATGATGAACGAACCCGTCGATCGGACACAACGCATGCAGCGTGCGCTCGTCTCGCTGCGCGGGCTTGCCGTGGGCGACGCGTTCGGCGAGCAGTTCTTCGGGCCGCCCGGGTTCGTGGCCGAGCGCCTGGCCGCGCGCGAGATCCCGCCGCCGCGCTGGCCCTACACCGACGACACGGCGATGGCGCTCTCGGTGGTCGACGTGCTCGCGGAGTTCGGCCGCATCGAGCAGGATGCGCTTGCGCGGGCGTTCGCGGCGCGGCACGACGAGGAGCCGAACCGCGGCTACGGCGCCGGGGCGCGGCAACTGTTGCGGGCGTTCTCGCAGGGGCTGTCGTGGCGGGAGGTTGCTCCGGCGGCGTTCGGCGGGGCGGGCTCGCACGGCACCGGGGCGGCGCTGCGCGCGGGGCCGATCGGCGCGTATTTCGCCGAGGACATCGAACGGACGATCGCCGAGGCGACGGCGGCGTCGGTGGTCACCCACGCGCACCCGGAGGGGATCGCGGGCGCGGTGGCGGTTGCGCTCGGCGCGGCCTACGCGGTACGCTCCGCTGACCAAGCTCGGACCGCCGACGGCGGTGTGCAGACGAAGACGGCCCCGGCGTCGGCCGGCTCACTCCTCGCGTTCGTGGAGAAGCACATGCCCGCCGGCGAAACGCGGCTCGGCGTGCGCAAGGCGCTGGCGATGCCGGAAGGAACGTCGATCGCGCACGCGGCGTCGGTACTGGGCTCGGGACTCCGCATCAGCGCCGCCGACACGGTCCCGTTCGCGCTCTGGTGCGCCGCGCGGCATCTCGACGATTATGAAAGCGCGATCTGGGACACAGTGGAGGGGCTGGGCGATCGCGACACCACGTGCGCGATCGTGGGGAGCATCGTGGCGCTGCGCACCGGCGCGGACGCGATCCCGGAGCGATGGCGCATCTCGGCCGAGCCGCTCGGCCTGCGCTACCACCCGGACCCGGATGCGTGGGATCAATGAGCGCCGAACGGTAATCGGACCATATTCCTGATTCGTAATGGTCTTGTTGCGCAATTGCCGGCCAAGTGCGCAGGATCGTGCCGGGTGGTTAAAGTGG
>CAZJYH010000668.1:0-3097 GCA_964549365.1 uncultured Alphaproteobacteria bacterium | reverse complement strand
ACGCCAAGCGCTGATGAAGTTCTTCGCACGCTACCTCCGCGACCCGGAGTTCGTGGGAGATGTGGACTACCTGATCTCCGAGAGCACGTACGGCGGCCGCACGCACGAGAGCTTCCCCGATCTGGCGAAGGAGTTGAAGCAGACGATCATCGAGACGACCTCGCGCGGCGGCAAGCTGATCATCCCCGCCTTCGCCGTGGGCCGCACGCAGGATATCGTCTACATCCTCAACGTGATGTTCGAACACGGAGAGCTGCCTCGGCTCCCGATCTACGTGGACTCACCGCTCGCGATCAACGCAACGGAGATCTTCCGGGCGCACATGGACTGCTTCAACCAGGATGTCGCGGATCTGCTCCGCACCGATCCCGACCCGTTCGGTTTTGCCACGCTGCACTACCTGCGCGACGCCGAGGAGTCGAAGGCGCTGAACAACCGCCCCGAACCGTGCGTCATCATCGCGGCCTCCGGCATGATGGAGGCCGGGCGCGTGGTGCACCATCTGATGAACTACATCGAGGACAGTCGCAACACCGTGCTGGTGGTCGGCTTCCAGGCCGAGCACACGCTGGGCCGGCGCATCGTGGAGCATCGGGAGTACGTGGGAATCTGGGGGAACGACTACAAGTTGAACGCCGAGGTGAAGATTGTCAACGGCCTCTCCGCCCACGCCGATCATAACGAGCTGGTCGGCTACATCGACCGCATGAACAAGGAGCGATTGAAGGAGATCTTCCTCGTGCACGGCGAACCGAAGGCGCAGGATGCGTTGCGCGCAAGCCTGCTGGCGAAGGGATTTGCGAAGGTGAACGCCCCGGCGAAGCATCAGAAGGTCGGCATATGAGCCGCGCGGTTGCCGTCGTGGTCGGCGTACTGATCAACGACGCCGGCGAGGTGCTCCTCTGCCAGCGTCCGGAGGGAAAGGCCTATGCGCTGCAGTGGGAGTTTCCCGGCGGGAAGGTGGAGCCCGGCGAGACGGGGCCGGCCGCCCTGATCCGCGAGCTTCGGGAGGAGCTGGCCGTCGAGGCGGTGGTGGGGCGCCTGCTCCACAGCGCCGAGGCATTCTATCGCGACGGCGGCACATTCGCCGTGGAGTACTATCACGTGGGAGCATGGAGCGGCGCACCGCGCAACCAGGCGTTCGCGCAGTTTCACTGGGTTGCCCCGACGGCACTCCTGGAGTACGACGTCCTCGAAGGGAATCGGGAGTTCTGCGCGCTGCTTGCCGGCGGCATCCACAGCCGCACCTAGCTTATCCCTGCCGCGCCCGCCGGAGCCCGACCGGCGCGGCGCGTTTCGTTCTCTCGACCGCCACGCCGCTTAACATTCCTCCGTTGGACGTGTCACTTCCTCCGTGCACGCACGTACGCGATTGTGCGTTGCGCGATATCGTGTAATCGACCGTCATTCTCCGAGGAACGCGACAGCGTTCCGCGCGTGTATGATGCGAAACGAGGAACCGTATGAACAGGAGGAGACGATGATGATCCTTCCCCCCTTCCCCCGAATGAACCGAAGGAGACTCCTCGCCCGCTGTGCGATGCTGCTGGCCTGCGTCGCCGTGGCGGCGGGTGCCGTTGTGCTGACCACCGACGCGGCCGACGAATACGTCACCGCATCCCCCGCGGTGACACAACGATTCGGCGGAATCACCGATGAGACGATGCTGCTCGATTTCTGTACACAGCTCGAGACGGTGCGCGGCGTTACCGGCGTCCGCTACCGCGACTATGACTCGTCGCGACGCGCCGCCACGCTCATCGTGTACTACAATCCACGAATGGCGACGCCCCGGCAGATCAAGATCTTCCTGGACCATTCCGCCATCCTCTGGGTTCCGGCGCGATCGATCTGAGAAACGTCCGGCGGGATGCGTGCAACGTTCAACATTGAACGGGACGAGTGCGGCACGTTGCCTGTTCGGCCGGAGTTGACCGGAGATCACCGCATGATCACCAGCTTGTCGATGGTCTCCTGTCGAAGATCGGCGGCGTTGACGAGCACCTTGTAGAGATACACGCCGTTGGCGAGCCGATCATGATCCTCGTCCAGTCCGTCCCAATCCACGCGGTTGAAGCCGACGTTCAGCTCCGTGGCCGACAGTCTGATCGTCTTGACCTTCCGCCCGGTCACGGTGTAGATGCCGATCTCCCCGCCGCTCGGCGGCGTGCCGCCGGTCACCATGAACGTGAACGTGGTCTTGTCGGCGAACGGGTTCGGCCAGTTCACCACGTTGCGCACCCCGAGATTCCGCTCCACATAGAACGGGATGAATCGCGTCGTGTCGCCGTTGCCTGATGCATCGGACAGGATCACGCGGATCACATGCTCTCCGTCCTTCAACGGATCGACGGGCGTATAGTAGAAGCTGCCGCGATAATCCCCGTTGCCAACCGGCGCGGGCTGGAACACGCCGCCGTTCCCGGCCGTGATGAAGTCGTTGTCGACGATCAGCTTCACCGAGCTCGAGTCGAGCCGCAGGCTGGAGTTGTCCATCACGCGCACTTCGAAGAGCGGGCGCGGCACCACGTAATCACCGTCCATCAAACGGGCATGGTCGGCGTAGATCGCAAGCCGCGGGGGCTGCGCATCGCCGCCGACGCGCACGGAGGTGCGCAACGTGTTGTTGGTGCGGTAGATCTCCGGCGGCATGTCCGTCTCGTTCAGCAGCAGCGCAACCGCGTTGTCGCCGTGCATCTTGTCGGTGGCGATCGTGAACGCGTGGCGCACCGAGTCACCCGGGCCGATCCGAGCGACGCGCAGCGTGTCCACCAACGTGGGCGTGCCGTCACGGGGCAACACCGCCTGCGCCGCGACGCCGAGCGCCTCGGCCCTCGGCGACAGGTTCACGAGCGTGGCGTTCAACCGCGCGGGATCGCCCTGCAGCACGGAATCCTGCTCCAGGCGGAACGTGGACGGGACGATCGCCAGCTCCGGCGCGAGCGTATAGCGTACGGAGACGGAGCGCAGGCGGATCGTGGAATCCTCCGGGAAGCTCAGCCGGACCTCCAGGCGTGGATACTCGGCCACGGAGACGCCCGAGAGATCGGCCGTCACGGCGTCGGGCATGCGCAGCACGGTGTCGCGGCGCCCATCG
>CAZJYH010000667.1:0-3098 GCA_964549365.1 uncultured Alphaproteobacteria bacterium | reverse complement strand
GTCGCTGGCGTAGTCCTTGTCGCCGAAGACCGCCGTGACGATCGGCCCCACGCCCTTGTTCTGGCTGCTCTTCAGCTCGTTGGTGAACGTGTAGCACGCGCGGCTGACGAACGTCCCCGGCCCACAGCCGAACAGGATGGCCGTGGGGGTCTCGCTGTACATCGTCATCGTGTTGACGTATGCCAGCGCCTTGCCGTGGCCCAGCACCTCGTCCACATCGTCCTTCAACGACATCAGATCGCGATACTTCAGATCCATGTTCGCCGATCGGTTCACGTACTTGTAGCCGATGCCGGCAACGAAGAGCAACGGCAGCGCCAGCAGCCCGAAGCGCACGAAACGACGGCCGAACATGAAGATCGAGATGATCGCGTAGGAGAGGAAGAACGCCGGGGTGGCGGTGCGATACTGCAACAGCATGAACGTGACCACGATGAACACCTGCACCGCGATGGCGTAATACGTCTTGCGCGGCGCGGCGAGCTGCTTCCCCAGCAGATATCCGCCGATGATGATCAGCAACACCGTGAACTGGTAGGAGTTGTTGCCGAACGTGCCGGACATCTTGTCCGGATTGCCCGTGAAGATGAGCGTGGGATAGCTGACGAAGACCACCACCACGATCTCGATCAGCAGCATCACCTCGATGAAGCGCGCCACCTCCATGCCGAAGCGCCGCTTGTCGTTGATGAGCTTGTTCAGGCTGAGGAAGAGGATGGGCCCCTCGAGCATGCCGAAGATGAAGAGCACCACCGGGCCGAGGAAGACCCGTTCGTAGTTGATCACCGCCGAGAGGATGCAGAGAAAGAAGAACGCGACGGTGGGATTCAGCAGCCTTCGGTGCAGCGCGGTATCGACGCCCCGCGGCGGGCGGCTCCCCGCGGCGAGCACCAGCAGCAACGGGATCACCGCGATATCCAGCAGGTCGACCGCCTTCGGCGCGACGCCGAGGGTCTCGGAGAAAAACCGCGAGACCATGATGATGAAGACGAACCCGATGATAAGCTTGTTCATGCCGGCATCACCTGAACCACTGCTCGTACCATACCGCGAGATTGTACAACATCCAGGAGAGCGCGCCGTCGGAATCCGCCCGATCGGATCCGAGCATCCCGATCATCTCCTCGGCGAACGCCGTGCTCATCACCCCCCAGTCGCTCCGGATGCGGGGGAGCGTGGCGCGGATGGATTCGTCCATCAGCCCGCCGGTCCACTCGCGAAGCGGCACGCAGAACCCCTGCTTGCGGCGGTTGAGCAGCTCGTCCGGGATCACACCGCGCAGCGCACGCTTCAGAATGTACTTCGTTTCCCCGTCTCGATGCTTCAATCCCTGCGGCATCTGCATCGCGTACGAGACCACGCGCTGGTCGAGGAACGGAACGCGGATCTCCACCGAGTTGGCCATCCCCATCCGGTCGGCGCGATACAGGAACACGTTCTCCACCTCGGAGCGGAGCCCCCAGTAGGAGAGCCACTCGACGTAATCGTTGCTCCGATGCTCGCTCCGGAATCGCGCCCGGCCGGCGCGCACGGCGTCGTAGACGGAGCCTTCGCCCCCCTCGACGATCTCGGCGAAGCCCCGCATCCCCTTCAACTGTCCGGTGCCGCCGGCGAACATCTCCACGCCGCGCGCCGCGCGGTCCAGCAGGTCCGCCGCTGGCCCGCGCAGCCCCACCGCCCCGCCGACGCCCGCCACCGCGCGCCGCGCCCACACGGGCAACATGTTCAACATGCGCCAGTACGGCGCCAGACGCAGATAGCGCATGTACTTGCGATAGCCGCAGAACAGTTCGTCGCCGCCGTCACCGTTGAGGATCACGATCGCCCCGGCGGAGCGAGCAAGCCGGGAGAGGAAGTAGATCGGCACCACCGTCGGGTCCGCGATCGGCTCGTCGAGAAACGAGGCCAGCGCCGGCAACCCGTCGCGCAGGTCGTCGGCGCTGATCTCGATCTCGTCGTGCCGCGTTCCGAAGTGCCGCGCCGCCTGCCGCGCATACGCACGCTCGTCGTAGGCGGCCTGCCCCGCGAAGCCCGCGGTGAAGGTGTGCACATGCCCGCCGGCCGCGCGCGACATCAGCGCGACGTTCGCCGTGGAGTCCACGCCGCCGCTCAGGAACACGCCGACCGGCACGTCGCTCAACATCCGGAGCCGGACGGATTCCTCAAGAAGCCCCAGCAGATGCGCGGCGTGCTCGTCGACCGATGCGTCGGCCGCGATGCCGATCGGCTCGTCGTACGGCGTCCAGTAGCGCTGCATCCGCATGCCCGAGGCGTCCACCAGCGCCCAGTGCGCGGCGGGGAACTTCGCGATCCCCTCGAACATCGTGTTCGGCGCGTACACCTTGCCGAATGCGAGATACTCACGGAACGCCGCCTCGTTCAGGCGCTTCTCGACGCCGTCGATCTCGAACAGCGGCCCGATCTCCGAGGCGACCGCCAGCGCGCCGCGCGCCCATGTGTGGTAGAGCGGTTTGATCCCGAGCCGATCGCGCGCAAGCAGCACACGGCGCGAGCGCGCATCGTACAGCACGAACGCGAACATTCCCCGCAGCCGCTCCACGATCGCCGGGCCGTACTCCTCGTAGCCGTGGACGATCACCTCCGTATCGGTCCGCGATACGAAGTGATGCCCCAGCGCCTCCAGCTCGGCGCGAAGCTCCATGAAGTTGTAGATCTCGCCGTTGTAGCTGATGCGGATGTTCCCGTCCTCGTTGCTCATCGGCTGGCGGCCGGCCGCCGAGAGATCGATGATGCTCAGGCGGCGATGGCCCAGATACGCGGTGCGCTCGGCGTTGGTCCAGGCGCCGTCGTCGTCGGGCCCGCGATGCCGCATCATCGACAACGCGCGGCGCATGCGCTCCTCATCGACGATCGGATCGCGAGCGTTGAAGCCCACCAGACCAAGTATTCCGCACATCGTAGTCGTTCCACAAAAAGGGCGAGCCGTTCAGCCGCTCAGTCGGTCAGCCGGCCGCCGAATCGTACAGTTTCACATACCGCTCCACCATGCTCCGCGGGCTGTAGCGCTCGCGCATCGCAGCGCGCGCCGCCTCGCCGACGCGCGCGCGTTCGGCAGGGTCGCGCGCGAGCCTCCGCAA
>CAZJYH010000666.1:0-3106 GCA_964549365.1 uncultured Alphaproteobacteria bacterium | reverse complement strand
CCACCACGTTCCCCTCGGCCTGCAGCCGCCGTATGCTCTCCCCTTTCTCGTGGGGCAATACGCCGGCGATCACGTGGTCGATCTCCAACTCGCGCGCCACGGCCTCGGCAACGCGCCGGTCGTCGCCGGTGAGCATCACGATCCCCAGGCCCAGCCCCTTCAACCGCCGCACGGCCTCGAGCGCGCCCGGCTTCACCGTGTCGGCAACCGCGAGCACGCCGAGCGCGCGACCCGCCGCCTCGACCCAGATCGCGGCGGCCCCCTCGGGCCCGTCGTACGCCCGCGTCGCCGCGTCGGGGATCGCGCTCCGGCGCCCGACGAACACCGCGCGCCCGTCGACGACGCCGTAGACGCCGATGCCGGGCGCCGCCTTGAAGTCCTGAACGGCATCGAGCGTGAGCCCCAGCGCCTCGGCATGCCGCGTCACACCGCGCGCGATCGGATGCTCGGAGTGCACCTCCACCGAGGCCGCCAGCCTGATCACCTCCTGAGGGTCCGCGCCGTCGAACGCGATCACATTCACCACCTCCGGCCTGCCGTTGGTCAGCGTGCCGGTCTTGTCGAAGACCACCATGTTCGCGCGCCCGCCGCGCTCCAACGCCGCCGCATTGCGCACGAGCATCCCCATCTCGGCCGCCCGCCCGGTGGAGGCGATGACGGCGGTCGGCACGGCAAGCCCCATCGCGCACGGACACGCGATCACCAGCACCGCCACAGCGTTCACAAGCGCATGCGTGAGCCCGGCATCGCCGAGCAGTGCCCACGCGACGAACGTGGCAAGCGCGATCGCCATCACCGTCGGGACGAAGACGCCCGCGACGGCATCCGCGAGCCGCTGCACCGCCGCCTTCGACGCCTGCGCCCCCTCGACGGCACGGACGATCCCGGCCAGTACGGTATCCTCCCCAACTCCCTCGGCCTCCATCGTGAACGAGCCCGATGCGTTGATCGTCCCGCCGATCACCTTCGACCCGGTCGCCTTCTCGATCGGCACGGACTCGCCGGTCATCATCGATTCATCCACCGTGGAGACCCCATCGATCACGCGGCCGTCCACCGGGACCTGTTCCCCGGGCCTCACCAGCAGCAGATCGCCGCGACGCACGAACGCGACGTCGACGTCGCGCACCACGGCCCGGTCATCCGGCGACACCACGTGCGCGATCTTCGGCGCCATGTTCATCAGGCGGCGGATGGCATCGGACGACGAGGACTTCGCGCTCGCCTCCAGCCACCGCCCGAGCAGGATCAGCGCCACGACTACCGCCGAGGTATCGAAGTACACATCGACCATCCCCGACCCGGCCGCCGACGTGAAGGCGGCATAGGTGCTGAAGAGCCAGGCGGCGCCGGTGCCGACCGCCACCAGCGTGTTCATGTCGGCGACGAGATGCCGGGCGTTCCGCACGGCGAGGGCGAAGAACCGGCGGCCGGGACCGAAGAGCACGAAGCTCGTGAGGAGGAACTGCGCGGCGTTCAGCTCGGTCATCCATCGCATCGCGATCGACTCGAGCGAGGGGATGAGCATCGGCGCCATCGCGATCACCATCACGAGCGCGGCGAACGGCGCGGCCCACAGAAACTTCCGGCGATAGGCGCGCGTATCGTCGGCGGCGGCATCACGCCGGTCATCGGCCCCGATCGGCGCGGCGCGGTATCCGGCCCGCTCCACGCGATCGAGCAGCGCCGCGACATCCACCGACGACGTCACGCGAACGCGCGCACGGTTGGTCGCCAGGTTCACCAGAACGTCCGCCACGCCCGGCACCTTCCCGAGCGATCGCTCCACCCGCACCACACAGCTCGCGCACGTCATCCCGTCGATCGCCAGATCGATCGTCCCGCCTTCTTCCACCGGCTCATGCACCGGCACCGCTTCATCATGTTCCATTACTTCCGTCATCGCCGCTCTCCTTGCTGGAACCGGGCGGCGGCGAGGGCGCACCCTGCCACCGCCCGGCTCGGTTGTGTCATGATTGTCGTTATCGCTTCACATCGTATCAATCCGTGCGTTGGTCCGGAGTTTTCTCCGGATCCCTTCCGCACGGTCGCGGAGTAAAACTCCGCGACAACACCACGTTGGTCCAGGGTTGTACTCCGGGCACCTTCCTCACGGTCGCGGAGTACAACTTCGCGACAACACCACGTTGGTCCAGGGTTGTACTCCATACACCTTCCTCACGGTCGCGGAGTAAAACTCCGCGACAACACCACGTTGGTCCGGAGTTGTACTCTAGGCATCTTCCGTACGGTCGCGGAGTAAAACTCCGCGACAACACATCGACGATCTCCCCGCACGGCGTCCCTGCGGGATCATCACCCTTCCGGCGTCGGCGTGCTACGTGCGCACGTACAGTCCAGGCAGCCGTGCACGGCGCACATCCGGCAGGTCTCCTCCAGGCGCTTCCGCAGCTGCGTCCGCGCGCGGTGGTGCCGCACCTTCAGGTTGTTGCGCGTGATCCCCATCCGCTCCGCCAGCGCCGCGTCGGTCCCCCCCTTCAGATCCAACTCCTCGATCAACTCCGCGTACTCCGGCTTCAGCGTCGGTATCACATCGCGCAGACAGGCACAGGCCGCGGTTTCATCGGCGGGCACGAAGGTCGGCTCCGTCCCCTCGGCAAGCCGCTCCACGTGGCGCGAGGCAACGCCGCGCCGCCGGTACAGGTCGATGATCGCGTTGTTGACGATCCGATAGAACCACGGCACGATCCGTTCCTCGTCGCGCAGCCCGGGCGCCTTCGCGAAGGCCTTCAGCAGGCTGTCCTGCAGAACGTCCTCGGCGAGATCCGGGTCCGAGACCTTCGTCCTGATATAGCGAAGGATCGATGCGCGACTTTCCAGCAGTGTTGATTCCATGTCCGTGCGTTGATACCGTTGTTTGATTGTTCCGCTTCCCGGAGATATAGACGACGAGGCCCGCGCCGGTTACAGTGTCATGCCGGGGCGGGCCGTTGAAGGCAACTATGGGCTTGAATGACCCAACGACACCGAAGCCGCGGGATTTGAGCTGACGCCCCAGTCTGTCATTCCCGCGAAAGCGGGACTCGAAGAGCTGCGGAACGCATCCATGTCGTTAGCCGCCTGGATCCCCGCTTGCGCCCCGATC
>CAZJYH010000665.1:0-3107 GCA_964549365.1 uncultured Alphaproteobacteria bacterium | reverse complement strand
GATCTCATCCAGAACACCCCGTCGGTGATCAACTTCGTCGGCACGAAGACGGAACCCGCTCCGCTTCAGCCGGACGAGATCAGCAAGATTCTCGATCGCATCGAGGAGCGGAAGCACGTCGAGACCATTGTCGAATCGTTCCGTGAGGGTGACCCGGTGAAGGTGATCGACGGCCCGTTCAACAACTTCTCCGGCTTTGTCCGCGAAGTGAACATGAGCAAGCAGAAGCTGAAGGTGGAAGTGTCGATCTTCGGACGCAAGACGCCGGTCGAGCTGGACTTCTCGCAGGTTGAAATAGAGAGGTAGCACGTTGAATGCCTGAGGGGCGCGTGTTGCCGGCACGTAGTGCTGAGAGCCCATCCTAGAATTGACAATCAGATATTCCACGTGTCATTGCGAGCGCTGCGAAGCAATCTCGCATCTCGTAGTGAAGCACCGTCGAGGAGATTGCTTCCTTCGGCAAGCTCAGGACCGCTTCGCTCCTCACAATGACGACGGGAATGCTATTGTCGGATAGGATCTTGGTACGCTCGGCTGCGCCTCGCTTTAGTGCTCGGTCGCATCGAACGGACACATTTGCCAGGCACTAAGATCGAAGTGCTCAGCACTCATTCGGATAGAACGTAATACTCCCGTAATAGACTATGGCTAAGAAACTTCTCGGCAGCTTCAAGCTTCAGATCCCCGCAGGCCAGGCGACGATGGCGCCGCCGGTGGGCCCAGCCTTCGGTCAGCGTGGCCTGAACGGTATGGAGTTCGTGAAGCAGTTCAACGCGAAGACCCAGAAGGACGGCGGCATCCTGACGCCCGTGCTGGTGAGCTTCTACTCGGACAAGACCTTCACGTTCGTTGTCAAGAGCCCTCCCGCCGCTGTGTTGATCATCAAGGCGATCAGCATTCCGAAGGGATCGGCCGAGCCCAACCGCAACAAGGTCGGCAAGGTGACGCGCGCGCAGCTTGCCGAGATCGCGGAGCTGAAGATGAACGATCTCAACTGCGATTCCGCCGAGAGCGCCATCTCGATGCTGTCAGGCACCGCCCGCTCGATGGGCGTTACCGTGGTAGACTGAAACTGAACATTGGAACGCCGAAATAGGGAATAGGAACGGGCGCCGCCGCGGCGATCACGATATCTCCTATTTCATCTCTCATATCTCAGAACTATGGCACATCGTAGCAAGCGATACACGAGCATCGCCAAGAAGGTCGACTCCGTGAAGCCTCATCTGCTTCCGGAAGCCATTCAGATGGTCAAGGAGAACGCCACGGCGAAGTTCGACGAGTCGGTCGACATCGCCATACGTCTGGGCGTTGATCCGCGAAAGGCCGACCAGTTGGTGCGCGGCACCGTGTCGTTGCCGCACGGCATCGGCAAGACGGTTCGCGTGCTCGTGGTGGCCCGCGATGCCAAGCAGCAGGAGGCGCGCGACGCCGGTGCGGATTTTGTCGGCTTCGAGGACATCATCGAGAAGATCAAGGGCGGCTGGACCGACGTCGACGTCGTGATCGCCACCCCCGACGTGATGGGCGAACTCGGCAAGCTCGGCAAGATCCTCGGGCCCCGCGGTCTGATGCCGAACCCAAAGTCCGGCACGGTCACCATGGATGTCGCCACGGCGATCACCGAGGTGAAGGCGGGCAAGATCGAATATCGCGTCGATCGCGCCGGCATCGTGCACGCCTCGATCGGCAAGGCTTCCTTCCCGGCCGACAAGCTTCAGGACAACATCCAGACCTTCCTCGGCAGCGTGATGCGCAACAAGCCCCAGTCATCCAAGGGGAAGTATGTGCGCGGCATCACCCTCAGTTCGACCATGGGCCCGGGCGTTCCGATCGCCGAGGCCGTCATGACCGCCGGCGCCGACAAACACTGAGCGTTGTGAGCGATGGGTTATGACGATGTGCGCGAGTGATCCGCGCGCCCCATAACTCAGCACCCATAACCCATAACCAAAGATTTACGCACTCGCCTCGTCCGGGTTGGTTCCCGGCCGACTATCGGCATCTGAATCGCCGAGGGTGGTTGTCGCGATGGTTCCTTCGCGGGACGGCTTCAACATCGCACATGCATCCGGCCTCGACGCTTCCGGTGTAGGGTAGAACCGATTATCCATAGATCGTAGAGATCCAAATCTCTCAGCCTGTATGACCAAGACCAAGAAAGAAGAAGTCGTCGCGGAAGTTGCCGGCCTGCTTGATGGGGCAAGCGGCGTCTATTCGATCGACTTCACCGGATTGACCGTGGCGAACGCGATCCGCCTGCGCCGCGAGTTCAAGAAGGCAGGGGTGACCTACAAGGTTGCCAAGAACACGCTGATCAAGCGTGCGCTCGAGCAGGTTGGCGGGTACAACCACGTCATCGACCGGTTCGTTGGCCAGACCGGCATCGCCATCGGGTATGATGACCCGGCGGCACCGGCGCGCGTCCTGAAGGAGTTCATCGACCCGAAGGTCGAGATTCCCAAGCTCAACTTCGTGGTGATCGAGAAGGAGGTAATGGAGGGGACGCAGCTTGCGCAGATCGCGGCCATGCCTTCGCGCAAGGAACTGCTCGGCTCCATCGTCGGTGCGTTGAACGCCCCGGCCTCCGGCATCGTCGGCGCCATCAACGCCGTCATGCGCGATCTCTCGTCGGTGATCGAAGAGGTTGCCAAGAAGCGGGAAGGGGCTTCGGCCTGATCCCCGCGGCTCCGGTTCCTCCGAATCGACTGAGAACGAACAGACAGCGCGTTATCCAAGCAGAACTTCAACAATCACGCAATACAGAACAGAACGAACATGGCTAACATCGAAGAACTCGTCCAAACGATCGGCAACCTCACGCTCATCGAGGCCACCGAGTTGAAGAAGGCACTCGAGGAGAAGTTTGACGTCACGGCCGCCGCGCCGGTGATGATGGGCGGCATGATGCCGGGTGCGGCCGCCGCTGCACCGGCTGTCGAGGAGCAGACCGAGTTCACGGTCGAGCTTACCGACGGCGGCGCCTCGAAGATCAACGTCATCAAGGTGGTGCGCGAGCTCACCGGTCTCGGCCTCAAGGAGGCGAAGGACCTGGTTGAAGGCGCCCCGAAGGCCGTCAAGGAAGGCGTCAACAAGGAAGAGGCCGA
>CAZJYH010000664.1:2357-3115 GCA_964549365.1 uncultured Alphaproteobacteria bacterium | reverse complement strand
GCTCGAAGCGTTGCGCGCGTAGTAGTCGTCGTGCCTCGTGTGGCGCTTCAGATCCTGACCGTCGACCGTGCAACTGTAAATGTTCCCGTACCCCTCGTGATCGCTGAGGAAGTAGACGCGATCGCCGACCCACATGGGGCAGGCGAGGTTTGCCTGCATGTCCACCAGCCTGCGGAAGTTTCCGTCGCCGACCGCGTCGATCCACAGAGCGCCGGCCGTGCCGCCGCGATAGCGCTTCCAACGGGCGGGATCGTACGTATTCCGACCGATCACGCAGCCACGTTCGGGGCCGAGCGAGATGGTCAACGCCGGACCCACCGGCACATCGACGATCGCCCCCCCCTCCGGAGAGATGGAGCAGACCTTGGTGATGCGCTGGAACGGCTGGGCGTGGTTGGTGACGAAGAGGATCTGCCTGCTGTCGCGGCTCCAGCCCACCGGCTGCGTCGCTGCGCCGAAAAATGTCAGGCGCTTCATCTCCCCCCCCTCGGCCGGCATCACGTACAGCTCGTTGTACCCCTCCTCACGGGCAACGAACGCCAGCCAGGCACCGTCGGGTGAAAGGATCGGCCGCGATACCTGACTCACGCTCGACGTGAGACGCCGCGCGATCCCACCATTCACGGACACCGACCACAGATCATCCTCGCTCGTAAATACGATCGTATCTCCCTGAATCGTCGGAAAGCGATAATATCCGGATTGCATAGTAACGGCTACATCGATGATTGAAAACGATCCGCGTACGATGAACACGC
>CAZJYH010000664.1:0-2347 GCA_964549365.1 uncultured Alphaproteobacteria bacterium | reverse complement strand
CGGAATACACCAAGGGGGTGTGGCGGCAAACGTGCGGCGGGGAGGGAACCACAGCGACACCGTACACTGAACCTGGGGGCCAATATACAACGGCGTGGCATATCGCCGCCGCAGATTTCCGCCCGCATAACGAAGTGAGGGGCCCGGGCGTCACACCGAGGAACGGATCGGCTCGCGATTTTGTCCGCGACTGTCGCATCGTAGAATTATTCCTGCCAGGAACACCGAGATTCCCCTCATTGGCAGGAACACGCTCGCCGCGAATGCGTCGCCGCGCTCCGCGATCGTCCGGATCCGAACGACCGTCCACGAACGGACACATCGCGTTCAATTTTGCGAGAATCGTTCCGCGATCACGGGGCGAAGCGCCGTCGGGCAAATCGCTCCCCATACGATGATTTCGCCGAGAGACGCTGATCGTAGAACTTGTTGGCTGTACCGCCGGCAGCAACAACACTATCTTCGCACGATTCGTTCACGAACCCCCGAAACGTTCCATCAAACCGGATCGATCGATGCCGCACATACAGCTTCCCGCCGCGCTCCCGGGCATCACCGGGCCGCTCGCATTCCGCCCGGAAACCGCCGCGCCGCTCATGACGCTCGCCGACACACTGCTGCGTGGGCCTTCGCCGCTGACCGCCGCCGAACGCGAACTGATCGCCGCCTACGTTTCGGCGCTCAACGAGTGCGACTTCTGCCGACGCAGCCACGCCGCCGCCGCGCGCCGACTGTTCGATGCCGATGCCGCCGTGGTCGACGCCGCCCTCGCCGACCCGAACACGCCGCTGGTGAGCGCGAAGATGCGCGCCCTGCTGGCGATCGCCGCGAAGGTGCAGCGCGACGGACGGCTGGTGACCGAGGAGGATGTGGCCGCCGCACGGGCCGCCGGCGCCGACGACGTGGAGATCCACGACACCGTGCTCGTGGCCGCCGCGTTCTGCATGTTCAATCGGTACGTGGAGGGGCTGGGGACCTGGGCACCGGAGGATGACGCGGCCTACGACGCGATGGGAGCCCGCATGGCGGCGAATGGGTATGGGAGGAGGTAGAGGGCACCAACAACAAAGCCGCGAGCTCCTCGGAACTCGCGGCTTGAACGTTCATGTGGGGTTAGTAGGATTCGAACCTACGACCTCATCCATGTCAAGGATGCGCGCTAACCAACTGTGCCATAACCCCATGCCCCTCAAAAGGGGATTCAAATATATGCGCGGGCGGAATCCCTTTCCAAGCTCTTTTTGCCGGGACCGACACGTCGGGGTAACACCCCCGCGTTCGCGGCGTGAAATTCCCTGAGCGCAACGATTTGAAGCGATTGACTCGTTCGGGAGAATTAGTGTAGGTTTGCAAGGTCACGAAGCTCCGACAACCCTCCCCCGACCGGTCTCGGTTGCGAGATCCCGAGTCAACGTCCCCAAGTCAACGCATTGTCATGGCTTCCCTGGGAAGCCTCGGTGCACGGGCTCGTGCCCTGCACATACTTACACCAAAAGGAACGTACACTGATGAACGCACGCGTTGTGTTAGTCGCCGGCTGCATGCTGGCATTCGGGTTTGTGGCCTGCGGCAAGAAGGCCCAGGATACGCCGCCGGCTGATTCGACCGCCACGGCACCGATGGATACCACGACTCATGTCGATTCCACGACCCCGCCGCCGGCCGACACCGCCACGAAGGTCGATAGCATGCAGATGAAGGCCGACAGCATGCAGATGAAGGCCGACAGCATGAAGATGAAGGCCGACAGCATGCAGCTGAAGACCGATGAGAAGAAGAAGAGCGACGCCGCGAAGGGTACGCACTCCAGCGCCAAGTCCGCCGACTCCAAGTCGGAAGTGAAGCCGGCCGACACGAAGCCGGCCGAAGGCCAGACCGCCAAGCCGCGCCACTCCACGGACACGAAGCCGGCCGAGGGCCAGACCGCCAAGCCGCGCTAAGCGCGCATCGACGTTTGAAAAACGCCCGCCCGCCGTCATCGGTGGGCGGGCGTTTTTTGTATGGAGAGGTGCTTGGTGCTTGGTGCGCGACTCGCCGTCACGCTCAATGTTTCACGCTCGCCACTCGCTTCTCGCGACCCGCCACGTACCCCACACAACGTCACGGTAAAGACACAAAGGACGCGAAGCTCTACTCGCTTCACGCTCAACGCTCAACGCTCAACGTTTCACGCTCACGACGCTTCACGCTCACCGCTCAACGTTTCACGCTCACGACGCTTCACGCTCACCGCTCCCCACGCAGCCAGCAGGGCAAAGACGCCCCACTCCACGGCGACGATATACATGCGCTCGGAGCCCACCGAGGCATACATCAGGTAGGTGAAGTGGACGGCGACCGCGGCCCA
>CAZJYH010000663.1:0-3144 GCA_964549365.1 uncultured Alphaproteobacteria bacterium | reverse complement strand
ACGGCAGTGCGAGAAGGCCCGCGGCGATTCCCGGGGAAAAGAGCAGCGAGACGGCGGCGGCCGACGCCGCGAACGGTTGCACCAGACGGGCCAGCCGGTAGAGCCCGATGTTCCCCCCGGAGCGAGCCGGCGTGGCCGCCAGGTCGAAGCCGAGCGGGGTAAGCACCAGAACGGCAAGCAGCAGCAGCAGGCGATACGTATCGATCAGCTCGTTGCCGAAGATCGTCGACACGGCGAACGCGCTCCAGACGATCCCGCCGGCGATCGCGCTGAGCGTGCCGATCCCGCTGCGGTTCAACGCGTGTGCCGCATCTGATGAGGGCATTGGGTCGGTTGTCATCGAAGGTCCGATGTTATCGTGTCGATTCAAGGATTCACCGTGCTACCGAACGACGTGGATCGCCGTCGTGCCCGACGCCGCGCCGGACCGCAGCACACAGTGATAGACCCCTGTCGGCAGCGATGCAACGTCGATCGTCGCACGGCATTCCCCCGCGGCGTCATCCCCCTCGAACCGCCGTACGGTCCGGCCCAGCGGATCGACGACGCTCATCGCCCAGCGGCCGGATGCCGGAAGCGTGAACCGGAGCATCGTGCTCTCGGAGGCGACCGTCGGCGCCGCATGCATCGCAATCGTTGCCGGGCGCGCGGCAACTTCGCGCGGCACATCCGCCACCGCTTTGGTGATCCTGTACATCCCCAACCGCCGCACGCGTCCGTGCGCGTCGCGGGCGGTGATCAGATATCGCAACTCGTAGTTGGGCCCGAGGCCGAGCGGCGTGCAGCCGACAAACACGTTGCCGCTCTCTCGTTCGAGATCCATGGACTGTGGGAGCGGATCGTCGTTGGGATCGCTCAGGTCGTCGCGCTGAAGTTCTACCCCCACATACTCGATGCTGTCGGTCGGGTCGTACGGATCCGGCAACACCGTGACACGGAAGCAGACGCTGTCCTTCAGAATCGCCGCCGAGTCCAGCGGCTCGAAGATGATGTACGGGCCGGTTCCCCATGTGTAGTAGGCGAACGGCTTCAGGAAGTCGTAATCACCGGACCATGTCGTGTACATCATGCCGAGCGTACCCTTGGCATTGTCGATCGAGCGCCGCCACTCGCGGATGTTCTCCGTGGTGCGTGCGTCGTAGTACGGCGAGGCGATCTGCTTGAATCCCTTGCCGGCAAAGGCCCGCAGGCTTGCGTCGCGCCGGCCGAAGTTCCAGTTGACGATGCCGACCGTGCGCGGGATCGCCTCCCAGCTGCCGGTCAGATCGCCGTTGACCAGGTAGTAGTCGGGGACCGCGTTGTGGAGCGAATCGAACATGTCGCTCCAGACGAACGTGCGTGCGTCGGGCGCGACCGCATGGGCGAGGTTGTTGCACTGGGTCAGGTTGTCGGCCAGCAGCGCCGCCGGCGAAAGATTTCGCTTGCGGCACGCGGAGTCGTGGTTCATCACGCGGATCTCGTCGTGTCCGAGCATGATCGATTTCGGCGCGTACAGATCGGCCACGCCCTGCATCTGGGTTCTCAACACCGTGTACAGCGCCGGCTCCGACACACAGACCATCACCTGTCCGATGCCGTTCTGATCCGCGACGGTGGTCACCGGATGGTAGTAGCTGATCGAAAGCGTGTCGCCGTTGTGGATGGCGCCGTTCGCGCGGCGGCGAAAACGCGGCGGTGCGTGATACGGGCCGTAGCTCCCGTTGCTCCGCAGCATCACCGAGTCCACAACGGGGAGATAGTCCAGCTCCTCGCTCAATGCCGCCCCACCCGTCGCGCGGCGCACCACCAGCGGCGTTCCGCTTCGGCGCAGCACGTTGGTGAGCCCGGCGTCGCGGATCTCGAAGTCATCCCACCAGATCGTCCCCGCCTGCCCTCCCCACACTCCGCAGTAGAGCAGCACCGACGAGTATGCCAGCGTGTTGAACGTGACCTCCACGCGCGTCCAGCCGGACGTTGTGGCCGGGATGTTGAACGAGGTGAACGTCAGCGCGTGCGTGTTGTTCTGCGCGTCGACGCCGAGCGCAAGCAGGCGCACCTCGTCGGCGCGAAAGTTCTGCGTGCGCACCCACGCGCTCATCACGTAGGCGCGATATGGTTCACAATCCACCTTACGATTGAACCGACAGTTCCCCGAGGGGTTCCCCTGCGTGAAGTTCGTGCAGCGCGCGCTGGTCGAGCCGCCGTGCGCGACAGTGTTGTCGGGCACGGCCGCGTCGTCGTAGAAACTCCAGCCGGTGAATCTGCCGTTCCCTCCCACGCTCTCGAACGAGCCGTTCGGCAGCGTCACGCGCGGGTCCGGGATGATGCGCCCGGTGTCTTCTTCGACCACGTAGAGCGCATGGGCCGGGAGTCCCTCGGCGAGATTCGGATCGTGCCACAGGATCCCTTCCGAGTAGCCGATGTTCGCCGTGCCGGGGATGATCTCCACGTTCCCCGCATCGGCCGCCGCCTTGAATGCGCGCACGCTGTCGAAGTAATACGCCGGCTGTGACTCCAGGATGTTGTACTTGAAATCATTCTGCTGAATGCCGTTCAGCTTATAGAATGCCATCGTATCGATGATGCGCTTCAGGTTCGTGATGGCTCCGGCGCCGCGCAGGTTGTGCTGCGAGAAAGCCCAGCGGATCGGATAGTCCGGGTAATCGAGAACGTGCGCGCCGCTCGCGCGAACGCTTGCATTCCCCGGGCCCATCAACTGCACGAGCGTCGCCGCGCCGTTGAAGACGCCCGCGCCGTCGGTTCCGACCAGCACGACGCCGTCTGCATCGACGTCGAGAACATATCCCTCCTCCGGCGGGTACTCCTCACCTCCCGGCATGCGCGCGGCCATGCGCGTCATGAGTTCCGGGTAGGAGTCCTTCACCCCGATCATGATCGCAGGTCCCGCGGCCCGATCGAACGTTGCGGGCGTCACGACGCGGAGCGCTCCCACGGGGAAGCGTTCGGCGAAGGCCCGTTGGACGTACCGCGCCGCGCGCATCGTGGCGGAGTCCGCGTCGGCCGGCACCACGATTTGTGTTCCGACGTATATGCCGAAATCCGACGCACGTCCGAACGCGGACTTCGGGTACGGGAACAGGGCATGGACGCCGGTCGTCTGCGCGCACAGCGGAACCGCCGCGACGAGCAGGGCCAGAACGGCGA
>CAZJYH010000662.1:0-3149 GCA_964549365.1 uncultured Alphaproteobacteria bacterium | reverse complement strand
AGGTTCAAGTCCTGTCCCCGCTACAAACGAAGGCCTGGGTTTTTATCGACCCGGGCCTTTTGCGTTGTGGGAGCCGGATCATCGATACTTCCCATCGATTGCGAGTAGTCGCAGCAGCAGCCGGGTCGCGGGATCAACAGGGCGGAACTTCGACGGTGTCCGTTGTCGATCAAGAGAAGGAAGATGAGGAGTTCGGGGTATTGTCAGAACGTCCAGCCCTGACGTACCATGAATGCTTCGAGGTTGATGCACGGGATGCGGAAATACTCGCATACGTTAGGGATGCGTGAAGCGTGCGGCTTCAATGATTCCTGAGTTACCACAGCTCCCTGCGCGACTGCCACCACAAACGGATCCGCGACAGGTGTTCCCCTCAGGATCGCCTTCCCGCCTATCAGCATCTGAAAGTGGGGGACTGCGAGAATGCGTTGCACAAACAAAAGCTCGTCGTTCGAGGGTGTCGCGAAGATCGTCTTGTTGCGCGCGGCCCAGTCCTGGATGAAGTCGGTGTCGTTGTAATTGTGTAGTTCGTTGAAAACTTCCCGCACCGATGCCAGCACACCACTCTGCGCCAATCGCTCCAGATTCGCCCACAGCGTCGGGAAGGTCGCGGGATAATAGTTCTTCAAGACGATGAAGGAACTGGTGTCGAACACGTAGATCATGATGGAGCTACCCCATGCAACATGAAGGTCTCCAACCCTGCTACGGTCCGTGTGCGTACACCAAGATAGTCCGCAACCTGTTCCAGGCTGAGCCGCCCCTGGTAGTGTCTGCTGAACACAAGGCGTAGATATCGCTCCCCGAGATATGTTGCCTGGGTAGCATAGTAGTTACCTCTCGACTCTCTGCCCGGCTCGGTTTTATCTGCCTCTGCCGCCCAGCGGCGCACGACGCTCTCATAAAACGCCTGGTCTACGCTTTTCTGATCCAGAAACCTCCGGAGCACGCTCTCGCGGCTTACGTGGTATCGCTTAGCCAACTTCTCAACCACTGCCTCATCGACTTGTTCAATCCCAGCAGTCAATCGCGCGAAGTCATCAGAGGGCATCAATATCTCCGCCGCGATCGCATTGCAGAACCGCTCGATCCGTTGCTCACGGCGTGGCAGGTGGCCTACATAGCTCTGATCCCACTTGGAGATGGCGTTCACGTGCAGCAGCACGTGGGCGAGTTCGTGGAAGAGACTGAAGATCTGCCGTGTCTTGGCGGAGCTGTTGTTCAGATATATAAGGGGGAACTCCGGGTCGGTCAGACAGAAACCGGAAATCTCCCTCTGCTTGAAGGCGTGCTTGAACACGAACACGCCGTGGTCCTGGATCAAATTCCGCCACTCTTTCAGTGCCTCGTCCGTGGACTTCCACGAGGCCTGCATTGTGACGGTCACTCCGAGATGTTTACGAATTCTGGAAGCGGACCTGCGTATATCAGCCTCTGCATCGAGCCCAATATCGTGGAAGAGCTTGTGTTCGGCCGGGTTGACGCCGTCGTTCAACTCATACAGAGACAATTGCAGTGCTTGGGCAAATCGGAGCCGATAACGAGTGTCTGGAGCAAGCTCCGAGAGTTCGAATTCCGGGAGCGTGCGGAACTCCTGCCTCAACGCTGGTTCCTGCGGTGGTTCCGGCAGGAAGAAGGTCGCGAGCGGGCGTTTGTATACTTGGTAGGCAAGCCTCTCAAGCTGCGGATACGTCGGGGTACCGGCGCCGGACTCCCACGCCGCAACCTCGGCCGGACTGCGTTTGATCCGGCCGGCAACTTGCTCGACGGAATAGCCCGCAGACTCCCGCGCCCAGCGAAGAATGGAAGGTTGGATGCCGACAGTCCGCTTAGGCATTCGTGTTTCCCAACAATGGTCCACAATGTGCACAATGCCGGGGCAGCTCCATGCATTGTTGTGCTCCGGCGCGCAATCTACTCTTCAGCAGACTGTTGAACTAGCGCTCCGCTGAGAGGTCACGGAGACGCTTGTTCAGTGCTCAACATTGGAAATCGCCGCGCATCATAGGTTCGTACGCGAAGCATTGGTATCATCGCATCGCAATGCCCTACCCACCCGAACAGATCAACCACGCGCGCGTCGGCGCCGGCCCCCCCGCGCTGCTGGTGCACGGCAACCCGGCCACGATGTCGCTGTGGAGCCCGCTGGCCGAACGGCTGCGCGAGCATCGGACGCTGTATCTGGTGGATCTCCCCGGCTTCGGCGGAACGCCGCCGCCTGACGCCCCGGAGGAGTACGCGCTGGAACGCCTGGCGCGCACGCTCCTCGCGTTCGCGGACCTGCACGGGCTCGAACGCTTCGATCTGGTGGGGCACTCCTTCGGCGGCGCGATCTCGATCACGATGGCCGCCCTCGCTCCCGAGCGCGTTCGCACGCTTGCCGCGTTGACGCCGCTCACGGACGCGCCCCCGCCGCTGGCGCGTCTGGCGCGGTCGCGCGCGGCGATCGGAACCTCCGACTTCATCTGGCGCCATGCGCCCGGCCCGCTGCGGCGCTGGACGATCCGCAACTGGGCGCACGTGAGCTACGGCGCGGGCTACACGCGGGCGCGCGCGCTGCGGATCGCCGAGGAGGGGAACCGGCCCGACCTGCTCCGGAGCGTGAGCAGCCTGGCGGCGCATGCGGACTACAAACGGTACGGCGAGCTGATCGAAGCGCCGGGCACTCTGCGCACGATGCCGTTGTTGTTGGTGGGCGCCGGGCGCGATCGCGTGATTCCCTTCGCGCATTTCAAGCGGCTCGCCGCCCGCCTGCCGCATGCGACGGTCCACATCTTCCCGCGCAGCGGCCATGTTCCCATCTGGCAGTATCCCGACGAGATCGCGGAGCTGATCCGCGCGTTGTGGGCGGACGATGATTGACCCGTACCAAGGTTCCGACACGTTGGTTTTTGGTCTTTCGTTCTTCGTTCTTGGTTCTTAGTCTTTCGTTCTTAGGTCTTGGCACGCGGCAGCGCGCCGGCGCTCACCTGCTTCTCATCACCTTGAACGTTGCCCCGACAACCTGCACTCTCCTCGCTCGCATACGTTGAACGTTCCCGCGAGAACCTGCACTCGCCTCGCTCCCATAACTTTGAACTTTGAACGTTGAACGTTGCCCTGAGAGCCTGCACTCGCCTCGCTCCCATAACCTTGCACTATGAACGTTG
>CAZJYH010000661.1:0-3153 GCA_964549365.1 uncultured Alphaproteobacteria bacterium | reverse complement strand
GGTTGCGCCGCGGGGGGGCAAGATCACGGGCGTTGCGCCCGATGCGGTGGTGATCCCGCTTCGCTGTATCAGTACCGTTGTCCTGTATCCCTTTCAGCCGAACGTGATGCGGGCCGTCCGTTATGCCATGGAAAAGAAGTGCCCGATCATTTCCCTGAGCATCGGCGGGTCGGCCTATCCGTTTCTCGGTGCGCAGCTCGTGCACGCCGCGAATGCCGATATCATCGTCGTCGACAAGCCGTCGAGCCCGCCAATTATCATGAGGTGATCGGAGTGGGGGGAATGAAGTACGAGGACAAGGAGTGGGAGCACAGCGCGTGGTTCCCGGCCGGAACGGTCGATATCTCGGCGCCTGCCGCGGACGTCCGCAAGGCCGCATACGCCGCCTACGATCAGTACGACACGTCGGAGGGAACATCCTACGCGACGGCATTCATGGCGGGGGTGGCGGCCCTCTGGTTGTCGCGCCATTTTCCGAACGGATATTCCGGCAAGCGCAAGGCGTTCGTGACCTTCCGCGAGCATGTGCGGCGGACGGTCCGCAAGGTGCCCGGCATCGGCAACGGTCTGTATGGCGTCGTCGACGCCGAGCAATTGATGAAGACCGATCCAAAGCCGGATACGGCCGACGCGGCATCGGAGGCGCAGACGGAATTCACCGGCGTCGCGATGCTCGCGCGATTGCTCGGCGCCGAGAGCGCGGATGCGGCCCGCGGCCTGTTTGCCGCCGCGCTCGATGAGTCCGATGTGTCGACCGAGTCCGCGCGCGCCGATCTCGACCGTTGGGCCGATGAGGCGGTCTCGATCCTGCTGCGCAACCCGGATCTGCGCGTGGAGCTTGTCGGGGAGGCATCCGCCTCGACGATCACCGCGGAGAAACTCCGGTCCGGGTTGAGCCCGGCAGCCTCGAACGCGTTGCGCGGGCGGTTCGCTGCCGCGCAGGCACCGGAAGGGTAGGGCGGACAACGTACCGAGTCCACGCCGCCGCGGCGTCCGATTGGGGGCCGCGGCGAGCGGCGCGACCGACCGCCACCATCAGCGGCGTGGCATGCATTCATCATCGTTCGCCCAAAACTTTTCGGTCCATTTTTTCAGGAGTACATCATCATGTACTGGTGACGGAGCATGCCCCGCCGTATGGTTGCCGCATGTTGTATCGTGGTGCGATGTGCTGCTCGTACGTGGTCGGTACGGGATTCGCCCCGATTCGAGGATCATTCACTCCTGCCCGTTTGCGACATCGAACAAAGAGGCGTTGCACGGGAGTCGGTGTAATCCGTGTCGGAATATTCGGATTCGAACATCCCGTCCTTCATCTCTCCACCACGTATCGGCCTTGTATTCCTGTGTTTCCGAACCCACAACCATCTATCAAGGAGCCAACCTCATGCTCAGCGCAGAACGAGTTGTTGCACTGAAAAATCGCGGGCGCAGAATTTATCGCGCGCAGACGGGTGATCCGGATCTCGGACCGTTGAAGCTGCTTCCCGGGACCTGGGCGAATCTGCCGAGCCTGCCGGGGCGCGGATGGAATTCCATCGCGCTGCCGTTCGCCGGCGACCCCGTCAATCCCGTGAACCCCCTCCACTACCGGCTGCTGGTGAACCAGTACAACGAGGAGCTTCGGTTTTCGCTGGTGGATGCCGCGGTTCCGAACCGAGGCATCAGGCGCGCTGCCGGGCATGTCGTCGAGGAGGACCAGTTTCTCGTGACGCTGGATTACGATCAGATGATCACGCAGATCGCGGCCGACGATTTCCCGAAGAGCGGATTGGCGGGCGCCCCCGGACTCCCGATCCACCGCGAGCCCGGCCTGTGGTTGTACATGACCAACGAGGCCGCCGATGGGAACGACGTCGCCCGCCTCGCCACTGTCCCTCACGGCGATGCGCTGCTTGCTCTGGGGACGAGCAGCGTGATTGCCGGACCGCCGACGATCCCCGCGATCAACGGCCTGCCGGTGGGAGTCGTCGAGAAGCTCGAGAACCCATACCTGGCGCCGTACAAGCATTTTCACGATCACCTGTTTCAGGGCGTGTTCGATCCCGTGCACCCGACCGATCTGCTCAGGGAAGCCAACCAGGGGATCGATATCGTCCGGACGACGCAGCTCGAGGTGGACACCACGACTCCGACCGGAGGGATCTCGAACATCCCCTTCATCGTGAAGCAGGCCAACGCCGCATCGATGAAGTCCACGTTCTGGATTCAGGAGCTTGCCGAGAAGGACGTCCATGGAAATCCGAAGCTGCGGCTTCAGTACGCGCAAGTGGTGCTCCTGGAATTCTTCTCCACCCGCGACGGCCTTCCCGGCCGCATCCGGTGGCCCCACGTCAGCATCAACACCATGGAAAAAGTGGTCGAGTAATTCGCGGACGTCGCCGTCGGCTCAACGGGCGGCGACGCAATCGCGCACGGCGCAACCAGGTATAACGCACCGGCATCGTCGGTCCGCGCTCGCAGGCGGCCGCGGTGCCGGTGTGCGATATCGTTGAGAATGTCCCGGGAGGTCCCCATCCTCGAATCCCGGGGAAGGTCCCGACGGCGGCGGAGCGAAGCCTTGCGCTCGACTCCGTCGCGACACCATAAACAATGCAAGAGGAATGATCGTGGCAACAAATCAGAACACGGATTTCGTGTACACACAATTGAGCCAGACACCGTCCGACGCGACATCCTTCCCGGCGATCGGGGAGGGGGGAGCGGGGATGCAGCAGATCTCGATCCCTCCCGGGTCGATGCTGACGCCGCACTGGCATCCGAATTCCAACGAGACCACATACTGCCTGGGAGGAACGGGCGTCGTCGGACTGGTGATCCCCACCCCGACATCAGCCGAACCGATCGGCGCCACCTTTCAACGGTATCAATTTTCGGCGGGGGATGTCGTGTTCCTGCCGCAGGGATACGCGCATTTTTTCGCGAACGGCAGTTCGAC
Organism: uncultured Alphaproteobacteria bacterium; assembly: GCA_964549365.1. Taxonomy (GTDB): domain Bacteria; phylum Bacteroidota; class Ignavibacteria; order OLB7; family OLB7; genus JAFDZV01. The sequence goes on along the minus strand of CAZJYH010000661.1, from coordinate 215 downwards.
CGATGACCTCGTGCTTCTGTTGACGTTCGACAATCCGAACTTCGACATCCTCACCCTTGCCGACGTGCTGCAGCAGTTGCCGCAGAATATCACCGCCGCCGCCGAGGCCTCCGTGCCGAATGCCGGCAGCAGCCCGGTGATCCCGTATACGATGTGATGGTCGGGCCCCGTGCGGTCCACGGGACGTCACGGCCGGGTCAAAGGCGATCGGGGTG
>CAZJYH010000660.1:0-3161 GCA_964549365.1 uncultured Alphaproteobacteria bacterium | reverse complement strand
TCCTTCGCAACAACAACAACTGGGCGGCCGCCTCGGTGGCGCGCGATCCGGATTTCTTCAATCGCCTTGTGGACCAGCAGTCGCCGGAGTATCTGTGGATCGGATGCTCCGACAGCCGCGTCCCCGCCAACGAGATCGTGGGGTTGCTGCCGGGTGAGCTCTTCGTGCATCGGAACGTCGCCAACGTGGTGGTGGCGTCGGATCTGAACTGCCTTTCGGTGATTCAATTCGCGGTGGACGTGCTGCGCGTCAAACACGTCATCGTCTGCGGGCACTACGGCTGCGGCGGCGTGCAGGCGGCGTACGAAGGGAAGCGCCTCGGGCTGATCGACAACTGGCTGCGGCACGTGCAGTATGTGCTGCGCGAGCATCGCAACGCGATCGAGGAGCTGCCGGAGTCCGAGCGCCTCGGCCGACTGTGCGAGCTGAACGTGATCGAACAGATTCAGAACGTTGCCTGCACCACCATCCTGCAGAACGCCTGGCAGCGCGGGCAGGAGGTGACGGTGCACGGCTGGATCTACGATCTGCGCGACGGCCGCGCACGCGAGTTGGGAACGGCGATCTCCGGTCTGGATGACGTCGAGGCCATCATCCAACGCTCCGAGTTTCCGTGACGCGCGTTCTGCGACCCGATCGGCGCGGCCCCCGATTCATCCGCAGCGGGGCATCCGATGGCTGACACCGGAACCTTGCGCGCGACGGGCGCATCTGCAGCCGGCGCATCGGCAGCCGGCGCATCGGCCGGAAACCGACCGGCCGCGACGGAGGAAGCTCCGCTTTCACGCGGGCTTGCCTGGTTGCTTGCGGCGCAGATCGCGCTGATGATCGCCTTCGTCTTCGCCTTCCGCTTCATCCCGCTGCAGGACTACCCGGAGTGGCTGCTGCACGGCGTCATCTTCCGCACGATGATCGCCGAGGGGTCCGTGCATCACGGCGCCTACGCGCTGCACGCCTACGTGCCGCCGAACGCGATCTCCACGCTGCTCATCGCGGCGTTCAATTTCGTGGTGCCGGCCGAGCCGGCGGGGAAGGCCGTGCTGGCGTCGGCGATGATCCTGCTGCATACCGGCATCGTCCGCTTCATGCGCGCAACGTTGCGCGGGCACGATGCGCTGGTGCTCTGGGCTGGCTTCCTCTTCGTCTTCAACTACACGTTCTGGCTCGGCAACCTCAGCTTCTACATCGGCATGGGCGTCGCGTTGCACGGCGGGCATCTGATCGTGCGTCGTGGGTGGGGCCGGTCGGTCGTGAAAACGGCGGCGCTGGTGACGCTCGCATATCTCTGCCACTTCTTCGCCTGGGTCTTCGTGCTCTTCATCGCGGCGGCGAACGCGCTGCTCGAACGCTCGCGTGCCGCGCTGCTCAGGCTTGCCGCCGCGGCAGTGCCGTCGCTCGCGCTCTTCGTCCACTACGTGCTCGTCAAGGGGAGCGCCGAGGGGCCCTCGATCCCGGCATCCGGGGCCGGCGCGTTCATCGCGGGGAAGCTGACGATGTTCGCCGGGGCGATCATCCCGTTTCAGCGGTTCAAGGGGGTGGCCGAGCCGACCATCTTCGCGACCGTCGGGAATTATCTCTTCATAACGGCGATGGGCGCGCTGGTCGTGCTGGCGGCGTGGCGCTTCCTCCGCGAGCGTCGATTGGATCTGAACATCGCGCTGGCGCTGCCGCTGCCGTTGTTGATCGTTGCGCTGCCGCCGCTCATGAGCGGCATCGTGTTCCCCGGCCAGCGGCTGGTGTTGTTCCTGATGATCAACGTGATCGCGTACGTCGTGGCTCGATACGGCGGAGTGGCACGGTGGGGGCTGCCGTTTTTCGCGGCGGCCGCCCTTGCCGCATTCGCATACGGCGCCGTCAACACCGCACGCTTCAACGAGAAGGCCGAGGCTTCCGACGGTGCGCCGCCGGCGTCGTATCTTGCCGAACGCGCCGCGCTTGCGGGGAAGGGAGGGACCGATGGATTCCTGCGGCTGGAGTACTACCGGGCGCTGGACGATCTGCGCCCGATGCCGTTGTTCGGCACCGCGCTCGTCTGGGCCGACTCGACGAAGGTGCCGGGAAAGGCTCCATGACACGGCATATAGTGTTGTCGCGGAGTTGACTCCGCGACCGCCCTCTGTCCTGAGCACAACGCGATATATCAAGACCTTAGTCGCGAACGAGTAGATGAGCGTGAACTACGACGGCCGCATTTTCATCGCGGAGCGGAACAGCGCCGGGGGTGAGGTGGGGGAAGGGACGATCTTCCGGTATCATCAGGAAGGGACGTTGGTGTGGGGGACGTATGTCGGAGGCGTCGTGCGCCGCGGGATGCTGATAGCGGTGGCGGATGCCGACGGGCGGCTCGACATGCGGTACCAGCACGTAAACGACCGCGGCGAACTGATGACCGGCGTCTGCAGCACGGTGCCGGAGCGTATGGCCGATGGGAGGCTGCGCCTGAACGAGACGTGGCGCTGGACCTGCGGAAGCGGCGCGAGCGGGACGTCGGTGCTGGTGGAGGTGCCGGCCGACTCGTGCGGAGAAACATCCGGCGAACAACGGAACAACGAACCTAGCTGAGCATTACGATGAACGTACAGACACTCCGTTTCGGGATGAAGGTGAAACACCCGGCGTATGGACTGGGGACGGTCAAGACGATCGCCGAGCACACGGTGGAGATCAAGTTCGAGGACGGCGTGGTGCGCACGGTGGCGCCGGACGCCGCGCACCTGATGCCGGCCGAGCCGACCGCCGCGGTTTCGGGGCTGGAGATGCCGCTGTCGCAGTTGATCGCGCAGACGGCGACGGCGGTGATCGACCGCCTCGGGCTCGACAACCCGAAGGAGGGGCTCGACCTGATGGGAGGGCGCTGGAACAACGGCGACCTGGTGCTGCGCCCCAAGGATCCGGACGTTCAATCGAAGGAAGTGCCGATCGAGACCTTCTTCCACAAGATCGTCATGATGCGCAACAACCTGCGCGTGCTGGAGCAGAAGATCAACGGCCACGACAAGCTCACCGAGGAGGAAAAGGTGGAGCTGCAGCAGTACATCACGCGCTGCTACGGCTCGATGACCACGTTCAACGTGCTCTTCCGCCAGAAGGAAGATCAGTTCAACTCGTAGTCCGGATCGCACCCGATGAAGCGTGCCTGCTGAAACGGGGCGCCGATCTCC
>CAZJYH010000659.1:2948-3196 GCA_964549365.1 uncultured Alphaproteobacteria bacterium | reverse complement strand
CGGCGAGTACCGAATCGGGGAGCACGCGGGCGCCCCTCGGCTACGATCGCGCGGGCTTCACCGACGAGGCGCTCACGGCCTTGTACGAGGCGATCCTGCTCCCTCGAATGATCGAGGAGCGGATGCTGCTGTTGTTGCGCCAGGGGAAAATCAGCAAGTGGTTCAGCGGCATCGGCCAGGAGGCGATCGCCGTCGGAGCCGCGCAGGCGCTGGCCCGCACGGATTTCATCCTCCCGCTGCACCGCAAC
>CAZJYH010000659.1:0-2938 GCA_964549365.1 uncultured Alphaproteobacteria bacterium | reverse complement strand
AGTCTTCACCTCGCGCGAGATCCCGCTCGACCGGCTCTTCTGCCAATGGCAGGGGAAGATGCCGGGGTTCACCAGGGGGCGCGACCGCTCCTTCCACTTCGGCACGCTCGACTACGGCATCATCGGGATGATCTCCCATCTCGGCGCGATGCTCGGCGTGGCCGACGGCATCGCGCTCGCGAGCAATCTGGACGAGGATGAGAGGATCGCGCTCGTGTTCTCCGGCGACGGCGGCGCCAGCGAGGGAGATTTCCACGAGGCGATCAACACCGCCGCGGTCTGGAATCTGCCGGTGATCTTCCTGGTGGAGAACAACGGTTACGGGCTCAGCACCCCATCGAGCGAGCAGTTCCGCTGCGCGAGCTTCGTCGACAAGGCCGTCGGCTACGGCATCGAGGGCGTCCGCATCGACGGCAACAACATCCTCGAGGTGTACCGAACCATCGGCGCCGTCGCAGCGCGAATGCGCGAGCTGCGCGCGCCGGTGATCGTCGAGGCGATGACGTTCCGCATGCGCGGGCACGAGGAGGCTTCCGGCACCGCGTACGTCCCTCCCGAGCTCTTCGAACAATGGGGACGGCTCGACCCGGTGGCGAACTTCGAGCGCTTTCTCCTGGCCGAGGGGGTGCTCACCGGCGAACGGATCAACGACGTGCGCGCCGCGTTCGCACGCCGTATCGACGACGGGGTCACGACGATGCTCGAGCATCCGGATATCGTCCCCGACGAGGCCGCCGAACTGCGCGATGTCTACGCATCCGGAACGCCGCCGCCGGTGGCGCCGGAGGCGACGCTCGGAACCTCGGAGCGCCGCTTCGTCGACGCCGTGCAGGACGGCCTGCGCTCGGCGATGCAGCAAGACGAGACGCTGGTGTTGATGGGGCAGGACATCGCCGAGTACGGCGGCGTGTTCAAGGTCACCGACGGGTTCGTGCAGGAGTTCGGCCGCGAGCGCGTGCGCAACACGCCCCTGTGCGAGTCCGCGATCCTCGGCGCCGCGCTCGGCCTTGCGCTGCGGGGCCGCGCTTCGATGGTGGAGATGCAGTTCGCGGACTTCGTCTCCTGAGGGTTCAATCAGATCGTGAACAATCTCGCCAAGACGCATTATCGCTGGGGCGAGCCCGTGAACGTGACGGTGCGCATGCCCACCGGCGCCGGCATGGGGGCGGGGCCGTTCCATTCGCAGAGCGACGAGGCCTGGTTCGCGCACGTGCCCGGCCTGAAGGTGGTCTATCCGGCGACGCCGTTCGACGCGAAGGGCTTGCTTGCCGCGTCGCTCGTCGAGCCGAACCCCGTGCTCTACTTCGAACACAAGGCGTTGTACCGAAGCGTGCGCGAGGAGGTGCCGAACGGGTACTACACGCTGCCGTTCGGGGTGGCCCGCGTTGCGCGCGAAGGACAGGCCCTCAGCGTCGTCACCTACGGCATGGGGGTGCATTGGGCGCTGCGGCTGGCCGAGGAGATGCCAGAGGCAGGGATCGAGGTGATCGATCTGCGGACGCTGCTCCCGTGGGACATCGAGACCGTGTACGCGTCGGTGCGGAAGACGGGGCGCTGCCTGGTGCTGCATGAGGACACCCGCACGGGCGGGTTCGGCGGCGAGATCGCGGCGAGCATCGGCGAGGAGTGCTTTCAGTTCCTGGACGCGCCGGTGATGCGTTGCGCATCGCTGGATACGCCGGTGCCGTTCAATCGTCGGCTGGAGGAACAGTTCCTGGCCAAGAGCCGTCTGGCCGCAACCGCGCGCCTTCTGGCCGCGTTCTGAGAGTCCGTGCGCCGCCGCACGGACCGATGCCGCAACACCATTGAACACACGCCGAGATGCTGCACGCAGCGGACGTCATCATATCGCGCCGTCTGGAGCCGGACGAGCAATTGCTTTGGGCCGGGCGTCCGCGGCTGGGCGTGCTGCTGAGGCCGAGCGACGCGTTCATGATCCCGTTCAGCCTAGTGTGGGGAGGCTTCGCGTTCGTCTGGGAGTACCTGGCGCTGAGCAGCGAGGAGCCCTGGTTCGGATTGTTCGGCATCCCGTTCGTGCTCGCGGGCTGGCATCTGATGGTTGGGCGGTTCATCGCCGATGCACGGCTCCGGCGCACTCTGTTCTTCGGCGTCAGCACGCGACGCATCATCGTTGTGTCGGGAGACGAGGGGGAGGACGTGATATCGTTGCCGCTGGCCTCGCTCAGGGAGCCCCAACTGACCGTACGGGCCGATGGGAGCGGCACCATCGAATTCGAGGAGGCGGATCGGCCTTCCGACGCCGGCGCGTGCAACCTGCGCGACATCAACGACGCGCGCGCGGTCTACGACGCGATCCGTCGAGCACGGAACGCCGGCATGTAAACGCACCGTACGCCCCCAAACGGAACGAGGGCCACGCATGGGCCCTCGTCGAATCATCTGGTTTGTGCCCACCATAGCGGGATCATCGCTCAGCGCACAACCGTCCCCGTTGTCGTCGCGGACCACGATCCGGCCGTCACCCGACAGTAGTAGACGCCCGGCGGATAGTCGCGCGCGTTCCAGATAACGTTGTGCGCTCCGGGGCTCATCATGCCGTTGAACGCTACGTCGACGCGCCTGCCGAGCGTGTTGTAGAACGCCACCGTGGCGTGCACTCCACGAGGGAGCGAGAAGGCCACTTCGGCCTGACCGGTGGTGGGGTTCGGATGAACCCCGGCAAGCGTGAATCCGGCCGTGCCGCCGGCATCTTCAACCCCGGCCTGCGGTTGCGTGACCACGGCGGTCCAGACGGAGGTATCGCGGCAATCGCGCGTGTTGGCCCACACCCGCGCGACGCCATGGAACACTCCCGCCACCGGTGAGCTGAATGTCACGGGCACATCGGCGCATTGCCCGGCGGCCAGGCTCAGGTTTTTCAGCGCCAGCAGATCGGCCTGGGCGATCGTGAAATTCTCCTGAATCCATGTGATCGTTG
>CAZJYH010000658.1:0-3196 GCA_964549365.1 uncultured Alphaproteobacteria bacterium | reverse complement strand
GAACGTAGACGCCCGCGGAGAGATCGGCCTCTTCGAGTGAAATCGTCAGGCGTGTGTCGTCGATCGCCCGTGGGGTGATGTACGCAACGGTGCGCCCAAGCACGTCGACGATCTCCGCGCTCAGTCCGTCGGCGGCGAGGCCGGCGCCTTCAACCAGAAGCACGCCCATGCGATGCGCGGGCTGCGGCACGATCCGGCCGATGGTCATGCGCGCGCCGTGTTCCTCCACGCCGGGCACGGCCGCGCCGCCGGAGCCGTTCAGCTCGAAGAGCACCTGATGATACGTTGCGCTGCGATATTCGATCGTGCGCGTCTCCGATCCCTTCCGCACCGTGACGGCGATCGGCTGAAATGATCTATACCCGCCGAGCCCTGAATGACTGACCGGCACCTGCTGTGCGCCGATCACTCCGTTGGCGTCGGTCTGTTCGGTGAACAACGTCCTCCCCGCTGAATCCACCGCCGTAACGGTTGCCCCGGCAATCGGCGTGTCGGCCGTATCACGCACCGAGGCGCTCAGCGTGGCGTAACGGTCCAGCGATGCGTTCGCGAGGATGGCGACGCGTGCGTCGTCGTATTCGCAGTCGGTGCACGTCATGGTACCGGGCTTGTGAACGTGAACATCGAGCGAGTCGGCAAGCACCACGCGTAGCCCGTGGATGTTGAGCGCGTCGCTCCCGACGTCGGCAACGTCCAGCCCGAAGCGCTCGGCGCCGATCACGTCGACGAACCGCATCCGCATGCCGGCGATCGTTGTGCCCGTGACCGTGAGCCCGTTGCCGTGGCTGTCACCGACGACCACGCCGTTCAGGCTGCCGCTGCCGCCGTCGATTGTGATGCCGTCGTGCAGCCCGCGCAGGATCACATTGTGATAGTCGTGCCGGCCCCCGCCGATGTGGTAGTCGGCATGGACGCCGCCATCGGCGTTGATCGTGGTCCCCTCGATAGTCCAGACATCGCCGGGCCCAGCGGTCATTCGGAGGGAATCGCCGGCCTCGATGCTCGCGCCGTTCAACCGGATTGTGTCGGCGTCGATCGTGAGTGGGGCGGACGTCATGATCTGGTTGTACCGCCGTTCGAGTACCGCGGGAGCAGGTGCGGAGATTGTGTCGGCAAGCAGCATGTGATAGTGGAGCAGAAGCGTGTCGCCGGCCGTTACGTCGGCGAGCGTTGTCGTGATCTCACCGCCGAAAATCGTGCCGGCCGGTGGAACGGCACCCGTGAAGAGATCGCCGCTGAGGCCCCCCTGCACGGTGAAGCTCTCCGGCTCGGTGAAGAGGAACCAGCCGGCGGGTCCGGCCACATGTGCCGTGAATCGGTGATCGGACGTGGGGGCCGGTATCACGTGGCGGTAGAGCGCATAGAGCGTGCTGTCGTCGTGTACCGAAGCACCCGTGAAGCTCTCGACATGTACTTCATCGCCGGCCGAAAGCATCGAGCGATCGTCGCCGCCTTTGGTGCGCCCCTTCTTCCTGATCTCCTCGACGGCGATGCCGGAGCAGTCGTTCGGCAGGTCGGCGATGCAGATCTTTGTCTTGCCGTTCACATCGGGGACGATTCCCTCCACGAGCACCTTGTTGCCGCTCTTGCATCGGGCGATGACGCGGTACTTTCTGGTCGACGTTTTGCGATCGTTCCCTTCGTTCTCCATGTACACCGCGCCGCGATACGCCACCGTATCCCTCCACTTTCCCTGGGCGTTCCTGTAGCGCGTTGCCACGCAGAAGCGCTCCGCATAGATCTTGATCGAGCCGCCGTTGGTTGAGACCGACTGGACGCCCCCGACGCGTTCAATGCGGGCGTTGGTGTACCTGATGGAATCGCTCAGCTTGCTGATCTGTGGATTGGGGCCGTTGGCCGCAGTGCCCCCCTTCGCCTTCACCCATGCGAAGAGTTCGCAGTTGTCGATCTTCGAATCCTTGTTGACGTTGGCGAGCGAATCCTTCGAGCACGCCTCCAGCGCCTTCTCCCAGTACGTTCCATCGCCCTCGCCTACGGGGGTGGTGTTCGAGACGCTGGAGCTGGTGATCACCACACCCTTGATTCCCTTCTTCTCCAGTTCCTTGATGATCCCGCCGCTGTGGCACGCGGTGATCTCGATGCACGCGTTGGTGATCCCCGCCTCCTTCAGCTTGCAGGCGATCTCGTGATACGAGACGACCACCGACCCCTTGTGCGCCGAGTCCCAGAACACCAGCCCCTCTGTGGTGCCGTGCCCCACGTACTTGACGAAGACCTTGCTGCAACCCTTCCCCTTCAAGGCGTTGAGCGCGTCGCAGAACTCCTGCTTGGTGAGACCGCACTTGTTGGTGCCCATATGCACCGCGATGTTCGCGCCGGTGATCCCCGGACCCGACGGCGTTCCGTTCATGCGCTCCTTGAAACGGCAGATGTCGTGGTCCACCGTGGTCTTCTCGATGTCGAGGTTCAGTTTGCCCGCGACGGCCACCGCCCAATCGGCCGCGTTCGCCGTGGGAACGGCCACGTACGGGTTCTGCTTCTCGATGCAGTTCGCCGCCTTGCCGCGCACGCGATTCGGATTGGCGCCGCACGACGGGCCGAAGGTCGGCTCCTGATCGTTGACCACGGGCCAGAGCTCAGCAGTATGCCGTTCAACGGCGCCGTTGATCGCCGAGACTGTGACGAACTCGCAGGGATGTGAGTAGAGCATGTCCGGGTGATAGTCCACGAAGAACAGGTACACCGGATACTCGTACTGGAGCGTGAAGGCCGAATCGGCGGGGCGAACGGCGGAGCCTGGGGGAATGATGCTGTCCAGCGGCAGGGCCGGTGGGCGAGTGAGCCACGCAACCAGGCTGTCACGGCGCGGGTGTGCGTTGAGCACGGCGGTGTCGAGGAGCGCGATTGCCTGTGTCAATGTCAGCATCGCGCGGCACGAATCGGTCCGTTGGTTGTTCGTCGGCGCGATGTCGTTCGGAACCTGCACGAACAGCTGCACGCGATAGGCGCCGGCCGTGCTCGGCGTCCACGCGCCGGATGCCGTGAGCGTGGTCTGGGCGCCCGGCGCCAGCCCCGCAGGTCCCTGCGCCGTTCCGGTGTAGACAACCTGCGCCGTGCCGACGTTGAGGATCTGAACGTTGCAGGCGTAGGCGGGAGCGGGAGCGTTCCCGAGATTCTCGACGACGAACCGCACGGGGCTCGGGGTGAGGATCGGGACCGTTCCGGTGGGGGAGAT
>CAZJYH010000657.1:1036-3199 GCA_964549365.1 uncultured Alphaproteobacteria bacterium | reverse complement strand
TCGACTTGAGTGACACGACGTCCGGTGCGCGCTACACAATACGCTACTGGTGCAGCCAGCCGGACGATTGGAACCGGCACAACGACACGGTCTACTATCCGATCAACTACGGTGGAACGCGCGATGCGATGACCTGCTGTATCAACTCGCCTCGATTGAGCGTGACGGGCACGCCGCATGTGTATCCCATCAACAAGCCCATCTCCGTCAGCGTGGGCTTCTACAACGCGGGAAGCTCGTCGCTCGCGGGTGTGCCGAACAGCGTGGCCATCATCGGACCCACCGGAACCGTTGCATATGCGCGCGTCGGCGCACCGATCGATATGGACGCCGGCCAGGAGCATACGGTACAGTTCGACGAATTCACGCCGACGGTCCCCGGGCTCTACTATGCGCGCGCGCAAACGTCGCTCACATCCGACGACAAGCCGTTCAACGATCTGCTGAACAGCTACCCGTATGCGACGGCCGCGCATCTCGGGATCACCCCACCGGCCCCCGTTCCGTTCAGGGTCGCTTATGCGATGGATCTTGCACTCGGCTGGGACGGCCGGATCCGCCCGGATCGCCCGATCACGCTCAGGGCACGTACCCGGCTCCTCATCACCGCCGAGCTGACGAACAACGGCGCGGTCAGGCAGCCGAACGTCAGGGTGCGGGCGCGCCTGGTGAACAGGAAAACGGGGAAGTCCGCGTACGATACGACGGTAGTGGTATCGGTGATCGATGTGGGTGCGCGGCGCACGCTCGCCTTCCGCACACCGTTGCTTGGGTCTCCCGGAGACTATGACCTGACGATCTCGATGGCCCCGAAGGGCGACGCTACTCCACTCGACAACAGCGTGAGGACCGCTGTAGCCGTGCGCGCCGCCATTGTGGCCCCGCCGACCTCCGGCACCGGGATCGGGACGACACGGCCTCCGAACACGTTGGCCCCCGCCCCCCGCACGAAACAGCGGTAGCATGCCGGCGATTCGCGGCTCACACCAACCGCGCCGTCGCGACAATCGATCTGCAATTGGGAGCTCACCACCAGGGGGGAGTATATGCGAACGCCCCGTGTCTTCACGACACGAGGCGCTTCGCGTTTACGCAGGGATCACCAATCCATTCGTCGCGCGGCCCTTCACGTGCCGCGCTTCATCAGCTCTCCGGCGCCAGGCGCGCGGCGGCACCGGCGGGAAGCGGGCCATCCGTCCGATGATCAGGGCCGGCCGTCTCCTCGTTCTTCGCCTTCACTGCACCCGGCCCCTTCTCCTTCGGGCCGCGTCCGAGCATCCGCTTGACGAAGGCCTTGATCCCCTCGAAGGTCATGTAGACCGAGGGGACGAGGAACAGCGTCAGCAACAGCGAGCTCGAAAGCCCGCCGATCAGCGCGTAGGCGAGACCGCTCTTCCATTCCGTGCCGGCGCCGCCGGAGACGGCGATCGGCATCATGCCGAAGATCATCGTGAGCGTGGTCATCACGATCGGGCGCAGGCGCTCGTGCCCGGCCTCGACCAGCGCATCGAGCAGCCCCATCCCCTCCTCGCGGAGTTTGTTGGTGCGGTCCACCAGCAGGATGGCGTTCTTCCCCACCAGACCGATCAGCATGATGAAGCCCAGCATCGTGAAGATGCCCATGGACTTGCCGGCCAGCGCCAGCGCCATCAACGCGCCGATGATCGCAACGGGGATCGAGAAGAGCACGACCAGCGGCGTCAGGTACGAGTTGTAGAGCGCCACCATGATCATGTACACGAACAGGATGCCCGCCATGAAGGCGAACAACATGCTGGTGTTGGAATCACGCTGGTTCTTCACGTCGCCGTCGTACGTGGTCACGACACCAACCGGGAGCTTCGCCTTGGCCACCTTCGCATCGATCTCGGTCGCGATGCTGCCGAGCGGGCGACCGTTGACCTGACCGAACACCGTGATGGCGGCGTTGCGGTCGCGACGCTGGAGGAGCGTCGGCCCCGTTGTGCGCCGGACCTCGGCGAACTGCTTCACCTGCACCGGAGCGCCCGCGCGGTTGAAGATCGTGAGCTCCCCCACGTCCCCGGTGCGCGCGCGGTCGAACTCGTCGAGCATCACGCGGATGTCGAACTCGTTCGCGCCGTCGCGGTACTTCGCATCGTCGTCGCCGTTCAACGCCGTGCGGAGCGTTGCGCCGACGTCGGC
>CAZJYH010000657.1:0-1026 GCA_964549365.1 uncultured Alphaproteobacteria bacterium | reverse complement strand
GTCGGCGATGGAGAGTCCGAGCTGCGACATGCGGGAGCGATCGATCTCCACGCGCGTCTCCGGCTTCCCGTCCTCCGAGCTGAGGCGCACATCGGCGGTGCCGGGCGTGGCGCGCACGATGTCGGCGATCTGCGTTGCCGCAACCGACACGTCCTCGCGCGTGGCTCCCATCACGACAAGCTGGATCGGCGACTGGTTGCCGGTACCGAAGATGCCGATCGGGTTGACGCGCACCTTCACGCCGGGGATCTCGGAGATCCGGTCCTTGATCATCTGCGCCACGTCGTCGGTGCTGTGCGTGCGCTGCTTCAACGGGATGAGCGCCACGTTGATCTCCGCCGAGTTGTTCGAGTTCTGCCCGATCATTCCCTCGTTGGAGACGCCGACGTTCACGAACGCCTTCTGCACCTCCGGCATGGCCAGCACGATCTGCTCCACCTGCCGCGTGATCGAATCGGTCTGGGCGAGCGTTGCGCCGGCGGGCAATTCGAGCGTGGCGGAGAACTCACCGCGATCGGACTGCGGGATGAACTCGAAGCCGACGAACATTCCCGCGATCATGATCGAGCCGATGAACAGCGCGATCGTGGCCACATACACCAGCCACTTGAGGCGCAGCGCCGTTCGAAGCGTTCCGGCGTAGCTCTTCGCGACGCTCGCGAACATGTTTTCGAACCAGAGCCCGAAGCGCCCGAAGAAGCTGGTGGACTTGAGGTGCTCCAGCTTCATCATCCGCGAGGCGAGCAGCGGCGTGAGCGTGAAGGAGACGAAGAGGCTCATCAACGTGCTCATGACGATCACGAGCGCGAACTCGCGAAGGATGTTCCCCACGATGCCGCCGGTGAGCGCCAGCGGGAAGAACACCACAACGTCGACCAGGGTGATGGCCAGCGCCGCGAAGCCGATCTCGTTACGCCCCTTCAGGGCCGCAACTCGGCGTTCATCACCGGCCTCCAGTTTTCGATGGATGTTCTCCAGCACCACGATCGAGTCGTCCACCAGGATGCCGACCACCAGCGACAGCGC
>CAZJYH010000656.1:0-3199 GCA_964549365.1 uncultured Alphaproteobacteria bacterium | reverse complement strand
GGCCCGCGAGCGGCGGATCGCGTTGGCAACGGCCGAGACGGCTTCGTCCTGGCCGATCACGCGATCGTGCAGGCGGTCCTCCATCCGCACCAGCTTCGTGCGTTCGCTTTCGAGCATGCGCGAGACGGGGATCCCGGTCCACTTGGCGATCACCTCGGCGATGTCGTCGGCGTCCACCTCCTCCTTCAGCATCCGATGGCCGCGCTGCGCCTCCTCCAGCCGCACGTTGGTGGCGGCGATCTCCTTCTCGAGATCGGCGATACGGCCGTAGCGGATCTCGGCCACCTTGCCGAAGTCTCCCTGACGCTCATAGTTCGCCGCCTCGGTCTTCAGATCCTCGATCTGGCTCTGCATCGCTCTGATGTGGCCGATCAACTCCTTCTCGAGCTGCCACTGCGCCTTCAGTTCGCCGCGCTGCTCATGAAGCTGCGCAAGCTCGTTCTCGATTTCACCCAGCCGCGAACGCGTCGCGGCAAGCATGTCGGTCTGCTCAACCTTTGCCATTTTCGTTTCAATACGTTGCTGAAATTCTTCGCCGCGGATCGAGCCGTTGTAGGGTTCGAGGCGGCAATCGACACGAAGCCGCGCTGCCAGGCACTTTCCAGGTCGATCATCCGTTCCTGTTCACGCGAAGTTATCGCGCTCCCCGGCAATTCGCGAACCCTGTGTGGCGATCTTTTCATACGACGCCCGGCGCGGTTCCTTCATTGTTGGGGCAGGTTCGGTTATCTTTGCGGTGTTGTCCCCTGCGTATGCACCAGGTTCCGAACGTCGTCGCCTCCCTCGATGACGATGAGCATGGCCCACGTGCGCGCACACTATCGATCGGTGGTCGGTTCATGGAAATTCTCCTCATCATCCTGGTCGCGTACCTTGTCGGCTCCGTGCCGACGGCAGTGATCATCAGCAAGCTCTTCTACGGCTTCGACATCCGTGACAAGGGGAGCGGGAACATGGGGAGCACCAACACGTTCCGTGTTCTCGGTTGGAAGGCCGGCGTCTCGGTGCAGCTGCTGGACATTCTGAAGGGCGTCGCCGCCGTCGCCGTCGCGGTCAAGATCTTCAACGGCGTGCTTCCGTTTCCGAACGCCACCGGCTTCGAGGACATCACCATCGTCAAGACCATCGCCGGCGTCGCCGCGGTGATCGGACACATCTGGACGGCGTTCGCCGGCTTCAAGGGGGGGAAGGGGATCAACACCGCGCTCGGCATGTTGATCGGCATCGCCCCGGTGGAGCTTGCCGTTGCCGTGGGCGTGTTCATGCTGGTGGTGATCGCTTCGGGATATGTCTCGCTTGCATCGATGATCGCCGCGGTGACCCTGCCGACGACGATGGTGGTGCGCTACAACATCTTCCACGTGGAGATCGAGGGATACAACACCCTGATCTTCTTCTCGATCGGCCTTGCCGTGCTGATCATCTACTCCCATCGATCCAACATCCGGCGGTTGTTGAAGGGGCGAGAGAATCGCTTCAACAAACTCCGGATCTTCCATCGTTAGCTTCGCGCAGCCCATTATGACGGTAGGATTTGTCGGGGCCGGAAGCTGGGGCACCACCCTGGCCGTGCATCTGGCGTCGCTGGGGAACGATATCCGCCTGTGGGCGTTCGATCCGATACAGGCGCAGTTGCTGCACGCCGAACGCGAGAACCGTCTCTACCTGCCGGGCGTTCGGTTCCCCGACTCGCTGGAGATCGCCGGCGATCTTTCCGCCACCGTCGATGCCGATGTCGTCGTCATCGCCACCCCCACGCAGTTCATCCGTTCTACGATCGCGCGCATCGCGCCGGAGAGTCTGCATGACCGGATCGTGGTGAGCGTTTCGAAGGGAATCGAAAAGGGAACCCTGGCGCGCATCAGCCGCATACTCGCGGAAACCCACGGCGTGCCCGCCGAACGGTTCGTTGCGCTCTCCGGGCCGAGCCATGCCGAAGAAGTTGCCCTCGGCATCCCGACGCTGCTGGTTGCCGCGTCCCCGTCACTGGAAGCCGCCGGCGTCGTGCAGTCGCTCTTCACATCGGAACGGCTGCGGGTCTATCAGAGCGACGATCTGGTGGGCGTCGAACTGGGCGGTGCCTTGAAGAATGTGATAGCCGTCTGCGCGGGGATTCTCGACGGGCTGCGCATGGGCGACAACACGAAGGCCGCGTTGATAACGCGCGGGCTGGCGGAGATCACCCGACTCGGTACGGCGCTCGGCGCGCACCCGCAGACCTTCAGCGGGCTCTCGGGGCTGGGCGATCTGGTGGTTACGTGCACCAGCCGTCACAGCCGCAACCGGCATATCGGCGAGGAGATCGGCCGCGGCCGGCGCCTGCGCGACATCACCGCCGAGATGAGCATGGTTGCCGAAGGCGTGACGACCACCGAGTCCGCGTATCAGTTGGCGGCCCGGCACGGCGTCGAGACGCCGATCATCAACGAGGTCTACCGCGTGCTCTTTGAGGATAAGGATGCGCACGACGCGGTGTCTACGTTGATGACGCGCCGGACCACGCACGAGATCTGGACATAGTCTTTCAAATTCGCTTCATCCATCCCTTGTGGCTTTTCCTCTATCGGGCCTTGATTCGTCCGCTCGCGGCGCTCGCGTGGGGCGTCCTTGCGTGGCGTTCACCGAAGGCGCGCCGCACGCTCGAAGGGCGCCGGCGTTGGCGCTCGCAGCTGGCGAACGTGCCGCCGCGGGTCGATGGCGCGCCGCGCGTTCATGTGCATGCCGCCTCGGTGGGGGAGTTCGAGCAGGCCAAACCGATCATCGAAGCGCTGCGCGAGCGGTACGCGAGGTGCTGCATCACCGCGTCGTTCTTCTCGGCGAGCGGCTACGAACAGCAGCATGCGTATGCCGGGCTGGATGCCGCCTGCTTCCTGCCGCCGGAGTCGAGGGGGGAGATGCGGGCCTTCTACGAGCTGATCGATCCGGATGTGATGCTGGTGATGCGGTACGACCTCTGGCCGGAGCAGATGGCCGCCGCGCGCGCGCACGGTACGCCGGTGCTGCTGGCCTGCGGCGTGATGCGGTCGGGTTCGCGACGCTTCGCGCTCCCGTGGCGCGGCTTCTTTCGGAGCCTGTACGGCGGCCTGGAGCGTGTGCATGCGGTGAGCCCGGCCGATCGCGATGCGTTCCTTCGCCTCGCACCAGGGCTCGATGTTCTGGTCGACGGTGATACGCGCTACGATCGCGTGCTCCAGCGCGT
>CAZJYH010000655.1:0-3206 GCA_964549365.1 uncultured Alphaproteobacteria bacterium | reverse complement strand
CCAAGTGCCGGGTTGCGCACGGGTGCCGAGTTGCGCACGGGTGCCACGTTCCACGTTCCAAGTGCCGAGTTGCGCACGGGTGCTGTATACCTCAAAGGTATACGCACGGTGATTGATCGGAACCCGGAGCGGGACGACACACTCGCCACTCGCATCTCGCCACTCTTCACGAGCCTCCAACGTCCAGCGTCCAACGTCCAGTCGCAGATTCCGATGCAGTCGGGGCGTCCCACATGAATGATCATGACGGCCGTCATGGTTGCAGCCGGACTGCGCGTCTATTTTTTGCTGCCGCTCGGATGCCTTGAACACCGGCGCCGGCGGCGTTCAACGTTATGGGAGGCCAATCACAATGCAAGCGGAATGTCTACTGCTTCAACAGATTGCCGGGCGGGGACGGGAGGTCGCGGCGGTGACCGACCAGATGGAGGCGCGAGTCGACATGGAGTACGGCATGGGAGAGTTCCTGTTTCGTGAGGGCGACCGCATCAGCCACGTCCATTGCATGCACAGCGGGCGCGTGGCGATTACCAGAACGATCGACGGGCACCGGTCGACCGTCCTCTACATCTCGCTCCCCGGCGACATGCTCGGCGTGCCGGCGATCGTCGATTCGACGCACCACACCACCGGCGCCCGGGCATTGGAACCCACAAGCGTATGCCGGCTTCCGCGCGAGGCGTTTCTGACGATCATCGAGCACTGCCCCGAGATCGCGTACGAGGCGATGCGCCGTGTCTGTCTCCGCCTTTCGACGCTCGAGCTGGACATCGAACATCGCGATGTCTCCGATGCGGACCCGTGACGCGATGAGGGGATCGGCGTAGGGCAACAACACTCCCATCCGGTGGTGGGCGGAGTGCTGCGGCCGTTGAGTATATTTGCGCGCCCGGGATCACGTGCCGCGCCTGCGGTCGGAGTCGATCGCGGCCCCCGGTTTGTGCTTGATGCCGGCGGCATTGTCCCGGGGGGATGATCCTGCCCGGTTCGCGCTTCCGCCCGTCGCTCCGTTCGTCGATCACACTGTCCATCCAACTCCCAATGACCGGACGCAACAGCAACGGCCTCCTGCTCGCGCTTCTCTTGTTGGCCGCCCCCGGCGCCGCCCAGCGCGTCGAGGCGCAGGACGCTCCGCCGGACACCTGCCGGGTGGGGCTGTACATCCTTTCGCTGTACGACTTCGATTATCCGGGGAAGGCGTTCACCACGGACTTCTGGATGTGGTTCACCTACTCGCGCGACAGCCTGAACCCGCTGACCACCGTCGAGATCCCGAACGCGAAATCCTCCGCGTACAGCAACGGCTCGATCGAGAAGAAGAAGGGAATGATGTGGGCGGCGCAGAAGTGCAAGGCCACGCTCTGCCAGAACTGGGACATCCGCGACTTCCCGTTCGATCATCAACGGCTTCGGATCGCGATGGAGGACGCCGACAACGACACCGCGTCGCTGGTGTTCGTGCCGGACACCGCGCAGAGCAAGCTCGATCCGCGCATCGTGCTCGAAGGCTGGCACATATCGCGACTGCGCTTCGTGCGGGAGGACGCGCATTACAACACCAACTACGGCGATCCCGAGCTTGCGGCCTCCAGCACCTATCCGTCGGTGGTGGCGTACGTCGAGCTCTCCCGTGACGGTCTCGGACTGTTCTTCAAGCTCTTCACCGGCGTCTACGTGGCGTTCGCGATCTGCATGATGGTCTTCTTCTTCGACGAGAAGGAGGTCAGCTCCCGCTTCAGCCTGCTTGTGGGGGCCATGTTCGCGGCGGTCGCCAACAAGTACATCGTCGACTCGATCCTCCCGATGTCCGTCGGCTTCACGCTGGTCGACGGCATCCACGTCGTGACCTTCGTCTACATCCTTCTCTCCGGCTGCATCTCGGTCTTCGTGATGCACTACCAGCGCAAGACCGGCGCACAGGAGGAACGGGGCGACTACGTCGCACGGCTGATCGACCGCTACGCGTTCTGGATTCTCCTCTGCTCCTACGTCGGCATCAACGCGTTCTATCTCATCCGCGCTGCGTGAGTGCGGGGGCGAGCGGTGGGGGCCTTCGCGATCTTCGCGACTTTGCGGTGGGATCGTGGTGGGGCGCCCCGACTGCATCGGGATCTGCGACTGGACGTTGGACGCCGGCTCGGGAAGAGTGGCGAGATGCGAGTGGCGGGGTCGCCCACAACCCACATTGCACACCCAGCACCCATAACCCACCTTGCACACCCCCATAACCCATCACCTTGCACCCATAACCCAAAACCTTCTCTTCTGCCCGGCACCTGGAACGCTCCGCGCTGCACGCACAACGCCGCGCAGATCACCCGCCCCTTTTCCCTTCCTGCATCAGACGATTCTGTGTATTCTTGTGGCCCCATCCGTTGCACGGCAATGTCCGTTCCGCCGCATGGTGTTGCGCTCCTTAGATCCGGTTGTCCCCTCGGCAACACGTCCCAGTCCCCGTTCATGCTGTACGAAGATCAGGCTTCCACATTCGACGATCGCGCGGGCGTGCCGGCATCCGCGTGCGCGGCGATTGCCGACGCGGTGGTGGCGACCGCGGGCCTCGGCCCGGGCCGCCGGCTGCTGGAGATCGGCGCCGGCACGGGATCGCTGAGCATGGCCTTTCTGGGACGCGACTTCGACTACGTCGGGTTCGACCGTTCTCCGGCCATGCTGGCGGCGTTTCGCGAACGCGTGGACGCCGCGGGCCTGCGCGCCGAGCTGCACGCGACCGATGGGAACGATCGGTGGCCGGCCGCCGACGGCAGCGTGAACACGATCTTCGCCTCGCGCGCGATCCATCACCTCGAGGCCGGGCATGTGGTGGCCGAAACGCTCCGTGTGCTTGCGCCGAGCGGGGGATGGCTGATTCTCGGCACGATCCGGCGACCGCACGATTCGGTGAAGTCCGTTCTGCGGCGCAGGATGCGCGGCATGTTGCGCGACGCAGGGATCGCCGGCCGCAGCCACGGCGAACGCACCGACGCGATCTTCGCCGCGCTCGAACGCGAAGGGGGCCGCCCGCACGCGCCGATCGAGGCGGCGCGATGGACCACGCAGCATTCACCGGCGGACTCGCTGAACGCCTGGGCCGCGAAGCAGGGGCTCTCCGGCGTCGAGTTATCTCCTTATCTGAAGGCGCTGCTTATCTATGAGCTTCGCTCATTGGTCTCGACAGAGTACTTCAACCCTTCTCGTGCGCTTGAACA
>CAZJYH010000654.1:1651-3210 GCA_964549365.1 uncultured Alphaproteobacteria bacterium | reverse complement strand
GGGATCGGGGCGTTCGCGATCGGGCTCGTGACGGTGCTCGGGATCGGCGGGGCCCTCGTCTCGACGCCGATGTTGAACCTTTGGGTGGGCCTTGCCGCGAAGCTCGCGCTGGCCACGCCCCTTCCGGCGACGATTCCGGCGGCCATCTCCGGATCGGTTGCCTACTCGAAGGCCCGGCTCGTTCGTTACGACGTCGTCAAACGTGTGCTCGTCGCGGCGATGCCGCTGAACATCCTCGGCGCCTATCTCACGCGCTTCGCGCCGGACGCGATGCTGTTGTTGCTCACCGGCGTCGTGCTTGCGTATTCGTCGTGGCTGTTCGTGCGGCGCGGATTCAGGAAGGGGGCGGCCGAGGCGGTGCAGGAGGCGGAGCGGCCATTTGGTACGGCCGCATACTTCGCCGGCGCGGCGGCCGGGTTCGTTTCAGGCTTTCTGGCGATCGGCGGCGGCATCGTGATGGTGCCGGCCTTCGTGAAGATCCTGCGCCTTCCCACGAAGATCGCCCTGGCTACTTCGCTCCTCTGCGTGGCGGCTCTGGCGGTTCCCGGCGTCATCGTGCATGCGTGGCTGGGGCATATCGATTGGCACGTCTCGTTGGTGCTGTCGCTGGCCGTCGTCCCATCGGGCTACCTCGGCGCGCGTCTTGCAACAAGCCTCCGGACAGTGACCATCGAGCGGCTGTACGGCACGCTGATGCTCTGCTTCGCGGTCTACTTTCTGATTGTCAACCTGCTGCGCCTCGGCTGACGGAGCGCACGCGAACCGATTGTTCATCCGATGCTCTGCTTGAAGGTTCCATCGCAACCCTCCTGGATTCAGGCGGCCCAGGCCGATCTGGATCGCGTGTTGCTCGATCATGCTCATTGTGAGAAGAAGGCCGCCGTCAACGCCATGGCGCTCGTGAGCCGCTACCCCGGGCGCGAGATGCTCGTGCGCTCGATGATCGCGCTGGCGAAGGAGGAGATGGAGCACTTCGAGATGGTGTACGACTTCATCCGCAGGCGCGGGGGGGAGCTTGGCCGCGACCCGGGCGATCCCTACGTACAGGCGCTGCACAAGGAGGCGCGGCAGAACGAACCGGAGCGCATGATGGATCTGCTCCTGGTGGCCGCGCTCGTCGAGGCTCGTTCCTGCGAGCGCTTCTCCGTGCTCAGCAAACATGTTCCCGATGAGGAGTTGCGCGCCTTCTATGCCTCGCTGCTCGCGTCGGAGGCCGGGCACTACCGCATGTTCTACGACATCGCCTGCGAGTACTACCCGGAGGCCGAGGTGCGCGCCCGCCTGGATGCACTCTCGCGACGCGAGGCGGAGATCGTGCTGGGGCTGGCGTCCGAGCCGACGATGCACGGGTGAGCGCGGTTGTGTGGTGTTTCCGGGTCGCGGAGTCAACTCCGCGACAACGCGCGATTGTGTTGTGCCGGAGTTGACTCCGGCATCGGCCGGGTTGCGGAGTCAGCTCCGCGACAACGCACGATTGTGTTGTGCCGGAGTTGACTCCGGCATTGGCCGGGTTGCGGAGTCAGCTCCGCGACAACGCACGATTGTGTTGTGCCGGAGTT
>CAZJYH010000654.1:448-1551 GCA_964549365.1 uncultured Alphaproteobacteria bacterium | reverse complement strand
GACTCCGGCATCGGGCGGGTTGCGGAGTCAGCTCCGCGACAACATAAACTTCAACGGGGCATGTGGAGTCTGTGCGTTTTGCCGGCCGGGTCGCGGAGTCAACTCCGCGACAACGCGCGTTTGTGTTGTGCCGGAGTTGACTCCGGCATTGGCCGGGTCGCGGAGTCAACTCCGCGACAACGTAGGGGCAACGTAGGGGTCAACCCCGCGACAACGTCGTCGTGGAGCGAACTCGACGGAACAACGGGTCCGTTATCCCCGCGCGGCAACATCGTGGCCGGTTCGTACTTTTAGCCGATGCAACCTGACGGCCGTATACACTCAATGGAGATCATCGCATGCGTAATTGTGTCCTGACACTCTGTGCCGCAGCCCTGTTCGCGGCGGTTCTGTCCGTGCCGGCCCTGGCACAGGATGATGTCGACGGAAAGTGGAGGATCAAGGAAGGACGGTACGAGGGGTCCACGTACGAGGGGACGGTCGACATCAAGTCCGAGGCCGGCATCACGAAGTTGTATTGGAACACCGCCGGCGCGGAGTTCTGGGGCTTCGGTCAGGTGGAGAACAGCAAGTTGTACGCGGCCTGGTCGCACGCCGAGAGCTTCGGATACGTGTTCTATACGATCTACTCGGACTCCTCGCTTGCGGGCTCCTGGGCGTTGTCGTCGGCGCCCGAGTCGCGCGGCACCGAGCACCTGAGCGGTGGATCGATCAGCGCCAAGAGCACCACGTGGCGCGTCAGCGGGCTGAACCCCGCCTCGTCGGGCTATCAGTCGGCCTATACCGGTAC
Source organism: uncultured Alphaproteobacteria bacterium (assembly GCA_964549365.1). Taxonomy (GTDB): domain Bacteria; phylum Bacteroidota; class Ignavibacteria; order OLB7; family OLB7; genus JAFDZV01. Next base: position 761 of record CAZJYH010000654.1, on the reverse strand, counting down.
GATGGAGATGGCGCGCGTCGGCGACGCGTACCATATCGTGTGGCATGTCGGCGAGAACACCTATTACGGCGTGGGCCTCAAGGTGGAGAACAAGCTGATCGTCGGCTGGGGCGCGGCGTCCGACGTGTTCGGAGCGGTCTGCTACACCATCAAGAACAACGGCCTGCGCGGCAGCTGGGTAACCCACTCGGGCGACGCTGTCGGCGTTGAGAACATTGTGCGTCAGCGCGACTGACGGCCGATGATCGGTATCGGCGTCGTCGCCCCGCGTCCGGGCATCGGACGTTTCGTCGGGCGACGGCGCCGTTCGTTA
>CAZJYH010000654.1:0-438 GCA_964549365.1 uncultured Alphaproteobacteria bacterium | reverse complement strand
CCAACCAGCATGGTTCAATTGGATGAGCACTCACCGATGCGTGTGATCTTCATGGGTACCCCGGAGGTCGCCGTTCCGTCCCTGGAAGCGGTGCTCGCGGCCGGTCACGAGGTGCCGCTCGTGGTTACCACGCCCGATCGGCAAAAGGGGCGCGGCCTGAAGAGCGTCCCCTCGGCGGTCAAGACCTGTGCGCTCGAACACGGCCTGCCGGTTGCCGGGCCGGAGTCGTTGAAGGACGAGACGTTTATCCGTCAGTTGAGGGATGCGCGAGCGGATGTGATCTGCGTGGTCGCGTTCAGGATTCTCCCGGAGGCGGTCTACGGCATTCCGCCGCGTGGAAGCTTCAATCTGCACGGCTCGCTCCTGCCGAAGTATCGCGGCGCGGCGCCGATCAACTGGGCGATCATCAACGGCGAGCGTGAAACGGGCGTGAGCGTC
>CAZJYH010000653.1:0-3219 GCA_964549365.1 uncultured Alphaproteobacteria bacterium | reverse complement strand
ACAGACCGATGCTCCCCCCATTAGTATCGATCTAGTACGAGATCCCAGCCGGGCCGGCTACGTTCTCTCTCTCCGTTGTCAATGCCTGGATGAGGATGGCGAAGCATCACCAACGTTCATCCCGGCACTCTGAGCGCTCTCACTATCGTCAATTCGTGCGGCTCATCTCTTCCCCGCAAGGCATTCACCTCGGTGAAGTGGTCACATAACGGCCGCACCATGTCAAGGAATCGCTATCGTCTATTGCAAACCGCCCCTCTTCAAACCGCCTACGGACACGTCGGTTCACATTCCGGCAATCCACCCGCACACGGCTTCGTATCCACTCGCAGTAACGTGATCGACGGAGACAGCACCCCGGTCGGGCAACACACGGTGTAATACCGGGTGCAGCATCCAGTGCCGCATGTGTCGAACGTTGTTCCGAGCCCCGCCCCGATGCGCGTCACACAACTTGGGAACCCTACCGTCACAACGGCAGGCGCCTCACACGGGATCGGACAAGCCGGATATCCAAGAGCCAAGCCCTTGCTGACTGCACTCTTGGCGATCAAGTCAAAGATCTGGAGTGTCGTCGAACCGTCCACGGCAGCGCCGTCACCGGAGAACCGTATCGTCTTCGGATCGACGCTGTAGCCGATCTGCCCCGATGCGGAGCGGAACGTTGTAACATCAAAGACTACAACCGCACTGGAATTGGCATACTGTAGTGTTGCTTCATATGTCGACTTCGCCAGAATCCCCCCGCTCGCATCACCGCAGATTACGGCCTGTGCCTGAAGGCACGTCGGCAGAAGCGACAACACAAGCGATAGGATCAGGGCACGAATCATGCAGTTGCCTCTCATATACGACCTCCCTCGTAGTACGGAGCGGGCGTAGGTCGATATCGCTGCCACGCTCCAAAGGTGTTCATCAAATCGTTTCACACTAACGTCATATTGGAACCATTGGCGGTACAAAGATGGGGGTGTCGGTGGGCAAAAGTCACTCGCATCATCGTGCGATTTTGGCGGAGGTGACACGAATTCCGTGACCCTTATTGCTCTTTAGCGTTCGGTTGGGTAGGATGACGGCGAATGTGTGATGGCCAGTCGGCGAGACCGGCGCGGCACGGGACCCACGCAACGCGAGGTCCGTCGTGCATGTCGGAGCGATCGCGCGGCGCACGCGATGAGCCCGCCGCAGGTACCGGGCGGATGGGGCCCGTGGGCACGTACTCGCAGGGGCCGAGATGGTGGGGCGGCCGCTTCCCGCCCGTCGCCTACACGTCCGTCGCCTTCGCGCCGGCGGCCGTATCGGTACTAACTGCGATCCTTCTTCTTGCGTCGCTTACGCTCGAAGGCCCCTTGAATGGTGAAGTACCGGGCCAGGAGCTCGGAATGGCCGTGCGTTCCCGCTTTCGCATAGATGGATCGCATGTGGCTGCGGACGGTGTTGACCGAGATGTTGAGCGTGTCGGCGATCTTCTCGTAGCTCAACCCCATCATCTGGCATTGGAGAGTCCGGGTCTCCTGGGCCGTCAGACTCAGATCGGAGGTGAGCTGACCGATCGTCTGAATCAACGAATACTGACTCGGATCGTTCGCTCGGTTACGCGCGACGATGAAGGCGAACAGCAGCATGAAGGCGAACTTCAGGCGCGTCATCTGCTGGATTGTCTCATCCGATATCGGAGGCTTGCGCCGGTCGCGCAGCAGGATGATGCACCCCAGATACGCGACATCCTCGACGTAGTATACAAAGGCCTTCGGCGTGCGGTAATTCTCGAACGGGAAGTTACTCTCGCGTGCGACGTCGAGCACGCGCTGTAGATTCACCGTGTCGTCGCGCATGGATGTCATGTCGAGCGGCCGCAGGTGGCTGTCGGCGGAGCGAAGCGATATCGCCATCGTCGGATTGTAGGTCTCCGGTTGCGTCAACGCGCAGAACATGTTGACGCTGACCCCCACATAATCGACATCGGGGAACCAGGAGCGGACGGCGGTCTGAATGTCGCCTTGCCAATCCAGGGCCGTCGCCGTAAGGTTCAATTCGGAGAGCAATGCGAGCAGTCCGTCTCTGATCGACCGCTTGAGCCCCTGGCTCGCTTCGGGATCCTCAGCCCCGAACTTTCGTTGGTCCTCACGCGTGCCGGAGGCCACATGCTCAGCCAGCCGAGGTGTGCCGAGCGACGAGCGGTACTCCTCGATCCACGTCTGCACGGTATCCAGGCTCTCGAACTCGCCGGCCACCAGGCGACGCTTGAGCTGCCCGAGGCCATCCTCGGCCGCGGAGACCGTCTTCCCCCCCGACCGCTGCCTGATGACGGCCTGCACACCACCTTCGCGATAGGCTCTGATCCATCGCTTCACGGCGGACACGGAGAAATCCACCATCGCCGCGATGTCCTCGATGGATCGTTCCGGTTCAAGCTTCAACAGCCGCAGGGCCCTGATTCGAACGGCCTCCGGCTTCCCACGGTAATCCGCTTCGAGCTGAGTCAGTTCATCCAGACTCTCGTGGATGATTCCATCCCGCCTTCGTGACATGGAGCTTTGAAACTAGTGTTGTATTCCCTCCGCACGCCGCGGCGGTGGAATCGGCAACAGTGAACGGATCGGTGTACCAACGTGTGGCGGCAACGCAACGAGGCCGCTGGCCTATCGCGACCGCACGCACACCCTGCGATGAGGATCGGGGAGAAAAACGATCGTGGTGAAGATACAAAGATGAGAGGCTCGGCAAACAGCCTCCCGTGAGCTTCGCCCGAAACTTTTCGTGTGCATCCGCCGCGGGTTGTCGGGTCGGAAAATGCGCGGCGCCGGATGTGATCTGCAACGATACATCCGGCGCCGAACAATGGCCTTTGGTGCGGGCGGTGCGCGCGCACCCGAAACAGGCAGGACTTCCCTCTTCGCGGCACCGACCTTCATGCGGTCGAGCCAGGGCGGTGATACCCACACGGTCTGGTGACTGCGGCTCAACAAACCGGGTGGCTACTAACGGGCACCACCGCCCACCCTATCAGCGCGCTATCGTTATCACCCCATCGCTCACGGGACCCTCACCGTTTGCGATGCGGTAGTAATAGATGCCGCAGGGAAGGCTCGAAAGGTCGACAAGCTCTTCATGGATTCCGGCAACCCGCACATCGGCCTTGAGGCTCAGCACACGCTCGCCGCGACCATCGTACAGGTCGAGGTCGTGTGATCCGCCGGCTCGCGTCGTGAATCGAAT